>JAQGLH010000253.1 GCA_028293005.1 Alphaproteobacteria bacterium | reverse complement strand
GGCGAATTCGTTCACCAGCGGCTCGCCGCAGTTTGCTTTTTGGCTGGGATCATCCTTGCGTGTGCGCTTCGTTTTCTTGGCCATCACTTCCTCCCGACTCGCCGATCCGACGAGCAGTGGAATAGTGACGTATATATCCGTCATGTCAATCGTGATGACGGATATGTCCGTATGTTGTGGAGCGTGCGGCGATCATGGGATAGAGACCCATGCTGTCTCACCGGACCGACCCGGCTAGTCCGATCGACATGGCGCCAATCGACGGGGTCGAGGCCGAGAGTCTCGCCCACCGGGACGTCCGCCCAAGCCGACCGGTTCGGCCGCCGAGCCCGGCGATGCCGCGAGGCCGCCCAACATGACGGATGCAGTCGACATGGACCTCGTGCGGGCGGTGATCGGTGCAGCGGTCAAGCCGCTTGGTCCGCTCAGTCAGCGCGGTCTGGCGCGCGATGCGGGGCTCGACCGCGATGTCGTCTACGACATCTTGCAGGGCCGCAACCGCAATCCATCGCTCAAAGTGCTGGATGCGCTTGCCCAGGCCCTCGGCAAGGATTTGTCGGTGTTCGGCATCAGCTTGCGCTCGGAGCTGCCTAGTGCAGCCGAGCTCGAGCAGGCGCTCCTGGATAGCCTGCCTGAAATGCCGCGGCGGGGAAGCTGGGAACGCAAAGCGTCATTCCTAGCCGAAACCGTTGCAGCGATTCTTGGGCTTCCTCCAGCTCAGCCTGCCACGCCCGCCGACCTGGATCGGCCTCGCTCACGCGGCCGCGCAAAAGCCGCTCCTCCTCCCTCTCCCACCAACGCAGCTTGATGCGCGTCAGCGCACAGCTTCGGTAACAGGGATCGCAACCGGCTTCGCACGCCGGCGCGGACAAGCGAACTCCAGTGTCGAGACGCATACCACCCTCCCTATCGAGTCGTTAGTTCTCCTTTTGTTCTCGTCGTCTAAATCCTACAAGTCTAGGTTTTTTCCTATTGAACGGCCGCCCCGTGGAGACATCCCATTGTGGAGACATCCAAGTCTCGCCGGGCGTGATTAACAACGCGTAACGTTCCGCGGACAATCGAATCCATTATGGCCGTAATGGCTGCGTGCACGCTGGCGTCGCGTCTCGCTCGTCCCGCCCGAGTCAAGATTTGCTTGACTGACGGATTTGTCCGTCGTATAGCGGCAAGATGCAGTCGTCAAGCCATCCCCAGGCCGAGAAGCTCGACACACTGGTCAGCGCAGCCTGCTCGGCACGACGCGATGCGATCCGCGGCATGCTCTTTTGCAGCCGTTCGGGGCTGGCGCTGGTCAACGCCGCGTTCGACCTGTTCGAATGCGACGCACTCTACGACCTCGCGTCGGACGTGCGCGGCGAGCTCGCCATCGACGACGAGGCCTGCCCGCTCGATGACCAGGGCGAAGCCGCAGCAGGAGCGCGGCGGCGATGACTTGCCCTGCACCGGAGCTTCGCAGCCGCGTCTATACCGCGCTCATCCGCGAGAGCCTGGACCGCGTGTCGCACCGTTGCGGCAGCGACTCGGACCGGCCGCCCTTGCCGCTCGCGCCGGGCTCGGCTCCACCGCACCCGCCCGCCAAGTGAACGGATCCTGCTGATCGAAGGCGCCGGTCGCGTGAACTGATTGCGTTCGCAATCGTTTAACCATGGCAGGGGAAACCGCATGACGAGGAGTATTTTGTCATGAAACGAGTTGGGAGAACCATCACTGGCCTCACCTTGATTCTCGGCCTGGCGGCCACCGCGGTGCCGGCCGACGCTCGGTCCTGGCGTCACCATCGTGGCGGCGGCGACGACGCGGCGATTGCGATCGGCGCTGGCATCATCGGGCTGGGCATCGGCGCCGCGATCGCCTCCGACCACAATGATCGCGGCCGCTATTATTCTTCTTACGACTATGACCCTTATTACGGCTCCTATTACGCCCCCGCTTATGGCGGCTATTACGGCTATCGATCCTACCGGCCCCGTTATTACGGCGCCTATTACGGGGGGCGCGATTATTATCGCGGCTGCTACACGCGCAGGGTCTACGATCCGTACATCGGCCACCGCGTGAGGGTCCGCTACTGCCGCTGAGGCATTCGGGCATGAAACGAAGCAGAGCCAGGGCGGAACACTGTTCTGGCTCTCTTCGGCGGCGCGAACTCAGGCTGACGGGAAGCGCAAGCTAGGCCCGCCAGCTCTTGCATTCTCTACGAGCCAAATTCCTATTTGGGCGCCTCGGCGAGCGTCGGCGCCTCCGCCGGCTTTGCGGTTTCGCCGACATAGCCCGAATATTTATCGGCGGCGTTGGCCAGATAATCCTCGACCTGCGTGTTCGCATTGTCTTCGGCTTCGCTCTGCTTGATCTTCACGCGCAGGTCGCCGTCGACGATCGATTTTCGGAAGGCCCTCTCCTGGCTGACACACGCAGCCTTGGCGCCGGCGGTGAACGCGTCCGGCGCGAGCTTGTCCTTCACGCTTCCGTCGACGAACTTGTTGAGGCAGGTGCCATAGTCTTTTCGAAGCTGGCCGGGTGATCCCGCGCCAGAATCGGGTGCAGCCACCAATGCGGCGGCGATGGCAAGCGTAAGCATGGTCCTCTCCCGATGCGGCTTGGATAGCTGAACATGCCCCAAGCGAGGCGGCGAGGAAAGCAGTTTCGCAAGGTGTCCCGGCGCGCGAGCCCGGAACGGTGAATGCGTTTATTCGATTGCCGCGCCGAACGACCACGTGATGCCGAACGAGTCGCGCAGCTGGCCGTAGCGGTCACCCCAGAACTGCGGCGCGAGCGGCATCACCACGACCATGCCCGCACGCGTCGCACGCTCCCAATATTCGTCGGCATCGTCTACCTGGAGGTGGATCACGAACCCCTGCGGTTTCTCGGCCGGATGGCCATATTCCGGAAAGAAGTCGGACAGCATCACCGAGCCGCCGTTGATATAGAGGTGGCAATGGAGCAGCCTTTTGCCGTCCTGGGCGGGCCGGCGGTCGACCTCCACCGCGCCAAGCGCTTCCTTATAATATTCGGCTGCGGCGCTCGCGTTCGACACCGCAAGGTAAGGCACTGCCCCGCCTCGCACCTTCGGCGGTCCCTGTGTTGCACCGCGATCGTCGGGGTCGCTGCTGCTCATCGCCTTTCTCCTCCCTCAATTCCGGGCCTGTTCTAAACCTTCGCCATTTTGGAGGAAATCCCTTCGCGCGTCTCCCCCCGGCGTTCTGATCGCGGACCGTCGCGCCGGCACGCTGTT
>JAQGLH010000059.1 GCA_028293005.1 Alphaproteobacteria bacterium | reverse complement strand
ACGTGAGCTGGGTTCAGAACGTCGCGAGACAGTTTGGTCCCTATCTGCCGTGGGCGTCGATATTTGAGAGGAGTTGCCCCTAGTACGAGAGGACCGGGGTGAACATGCCTCTGGTGGACCTGTCATCGCGCCAGCGGTGCAGCAGGGTAGCTATGCATGGACGGGATAACCGCTGAAAGCATCTAAGCGGGAAGCCTCCCTCAAGATAAGATATCATAGAGCCGTCGAAGACCACGACGTTGATAGGCCGGGTGTAGAAGCAGGGTAACCTGTGGAGCTAACCGGTCCTAATTGCTCTATTCGCGCTTGATGAATCCCACCATCAATGACAGTTTTGGAAAGATTGGGCGAAACCCCGATTTGACCAGGACGGTCCGATGGAAGCAGATATTTAGTGCACGCATCGATTTTCTAGATCCAACTTCATACGCCGGCTCCATAGCTTGGTGATCATAGCGTCTGTGACCCACCCGATCCCATCCCGAACTCGGCCGTGAAACCAGACTGCGCCAATGGTACTATTGCTTAAGCAACGGAAGAGTAGGTCGTCGCCAGGCTTTGAAGCCGGCGTATGAGGCAGGATTTAGAACAAGAACCCATTCACATGTTTGCTCCTGGACGCGTGCGTCCGCAGGAGCCTGTTATTGGCGCGGGATGGAGCAGCCCGGTAGCTCGTCAGGCTCATAACCTGAAGGTCGTAGGTTCAAATCCTACTCCCGCAACCAACATGACAACCGTCAGGTCGCAAGACTTGGCGGTTTTTTTGTGCCTGCTCGACCAGGCCGAAGCAGCGTGCCGCAGCAAAAGTGACACACGGTCCTGCTAGGCAGGGGATCGCAATCACCTTCTAGGATCCGTCCGATGATTGGCGATGCGAAGGCGCTCGGTGAAATCCTGCTCCCTGGCCGCAGAGGCCGACCGTCAGAGGCAGGAAAAAGCAAGAAAGGAGCCGGAGGCGATCTCCGGCTCCAGTCGTGCGATCGTCGACGGTCGCCTCTCTTCCGTGAGGAGGCGCTTCCACATCATCGCCGCCGGGGGCGTGGCGGCGAATTTTGCTTATAGTGGCGCTAAGGCGTCGTTCGTGTGACAGTATCCGGTGAGGCAGGGGCCGCTCAGCGCCAGAATGCGCCGATCCCCGCTAGCTCCCGATAAGCGGCATCCGATCTGGCGAGGAGCGTGGCTTTCTGCTTGCCGCCGTCGCTGTTCGCGGGTGCCGGCAGATGGATCGCAAGCGCTGCCAGCCGCTCCTCGAGTTCCCTTTCGGTCGCGAGGTCGTTGAGGTCCCCAAGCTCCTCCTGCAGCTCCTGGAGCTGCGTGATGAACTGATCGCGGCGTTCGGCCCTTTTGTCATAGAGCGCGGCGAAGAATTCCGCGGCATAGCGGAGCTTCTTGCCTGCGATTCGCAATTCGTGCCGCGCCTCGTCGTCGAGGTCGGCGAATTGCCTGCCGCTGCGCCTGACCTTCTTCCAGAAGCGACGAAGCACCGCGGTGGCGAAGTCCGGCAGCGGCGCTTGCGCGCGGGCTCGCCCCGACGGGTCGTCGGCGATGAACTCGGCGAGTGCGATCCATTCGACCAAGTCGAGCATCATCGTGCGAACCTGCGGCGTGCGCAGCGCGGCCATGACCGCGTCATAGGCGCGCGTCCTTTCGTCGACGAGCCGCCGTCGCGCCTCCGGGCCAAGCGCCTCGCTGCGCCGCTGCAGCAGCACGTCGAGATTGCGGGCCTCGCCAAGCTTGTTCGACAGGTCGCGCAACTCGTCGCGGAAGCGGTGCGCTGCGGCCTCTGCGAGAACCGGCTTGAACAGCGAAAGTGCCGAGCGGAGCCGGCGCAGCGCGACGCGCGCCTGGTGCAGGGCGTCGACATCGCGCGCGCCCATCACCAGCGGCTCATTGCTGCGGAAATGGCGCAAGCAGGCGAACGCGATCGCTTGAAACGCTTCGGCAACGCTCATCGTCGGCGAGAGCGTAAGTTTTTCAGCTTTGACCGCGCGGGAGGTTGCGCGTTGCGAAAGCCGCGCTCCGCGTTCGGCCTTGGTCAGCACGCCCAGGCGCAGCGGCACAGCCGATTGCAGCGCGCGGGCGAGAGCGAACAACGCCTGTGGCGGACCGTCGATCAGCTCGAGCTCGACCTCGAGCACCGGCTGGTTGCGCTTTCCGGCAACGACGCTGCCGCGGTCGATCACCACCTCGATCCGCGCACCCTGCCATTCGAGCAGGCAGGCGCGCCGTTCGATGCGGGTTTCGAACACCGGCTGGAGGCCGCTGCGGACCGCTTCCTGGTCCAGGACTGTCGAGAGCGCGCGCACCCGATCGAGGTCCGGCGCCGGGCCGGCGATCGGCTCTTCCCATTCGGAGCGGTCGAATAGACCGGCCGACGCTTTGCCGTTGGCCTTGACGGTCTGGACATATCGGTCACCGGCGCGCCGCACGCGAAGGCTCACCCCGGCCCGCTGCAGCGCTTTTTTCTTGGTATCGTAATAGATCGAATGCGTCTTGCGCGGCTCGCCGACCGAATCGCGCAACAATGGGTGGTCGAGCAACGCATCGGTGTCATCGGGCTCGATATCAAGCTTGAGCTCGAGCTCGCGTCCTTCGGCCGGGCGGGCCGCCCGGGGGGCTTCCGAGTCGCTGACCATCGGATCGAGGCTCATCGCTTCGCCATCCCCCATTGCCACCTCCAGGAGCTGCGGTCTGTCCGCCCGCGAGACTCGGAACCGCGGCGCACCGTGCTACTGGCCAGCTTACCGGCTTTGCGAAGTCGCGGGAAGCGACTCCACCCCCGGTTGGACGCTCGATCGACGCCGGCCGGGCAATGCCGGCGATCGCTCGCAAGCATGGCCCAGGCCTCCGTCTATCGCGGCCGGTGCGGCTTCGCCTTGGCCCGATAGGGCTTGGGCTTGTGGCGGACCGGCGGCGGGCCGCTCCGCCGATTGTGCTTGGCGACGTCCCGCGGATTGCCCTGCATCGGCTCGATCCGCACCGAGCCCTCGCCACCGTCGTCCGGGTTGGCGGTGCGCTTGACCGCCGCGACGAAGCGCGACGCAATCGCCCGGGGGATTTCGAACATCGTCTCGTTGGCCGCGATCCGGATCGCGCCGATCTCGTTCTTGGTGACGTGGCCGCGCCGGCACAGCAGTGGCAGTAGCCAGCGCGGGTCGGCATTTTGCTGCCGGCCAATGTCCATATGGAACCAGATTGTGTCCTCGAAGCCGGCTCGATGGCCGTCCTGCCGCGCCGGTCCGTCGGCCTGGTCGAGCAACTCCTCGGGTGCCGGCATCCGCCCGCGGTGCGCGCGCACCAGCGCAGCGGCGATCTCCTCGGGGCTCCGCTGGCTGAGCAGGCGCGCCGCCAGCTCGCGGTCCTCGTCGTCGACCTCGATCGGCTCGAGCAGGCCGACGAGCAACCGCTCGCGGTCGTTGCGGCGGATGTCGTCGGCGGTCGGAGCGGGGATCCAATCGCCGGCGATGCGTGCGCCGCGCA
>JAQGLH010000055.1 GCA_028293005.1 Alphaproteobacteria bacterium | reverse complement strand
CGCGCTACGCAATTTCAAGCTTGCGCTCCGCGCGGGCAATTCCAAGCTCGCGCTCCGCGCGGGGCCGGGGCTTGCCTTCCTGATGCTGACCGCATCGTGCGTGCACGACGATGCTGCGATATACTCCGCTTCCGCTGCTCCCTACGATCAGCGTCTCGGCGTCACCGTCGCGCTGGCCGACACGATCCTCGCGGCGGACACGGCCGCGCTGAGCCCGCTCACCCCCGAACAGGCGGTCGTCGCCAATGCCGCGATCCCGCTCGCCACTGTCGATGACGGCGGCGCCGCCGCGATGGTGATCCGCGGCCGCACCCCGCTCGACCAGCTTCGCTCGATCGACTGCCTCGCGCAGGCGATCTATTATGAAGCGCGCTCGGAGAGCGAGGACGGTCAGCGCGCGGTCGCGCAGGTCGTGCTCAATCGCCTGCGCCACCCCGCTTATCCGGCGAGCGTGTGCGGAGTCGTCTATCAGGGGCCGATGCGTCCGGGCGGCGGCTGCCAGTTCACCTTCACCTGTGACGGCTCGCTCGCCGTCCCGGCCGCCGGCGCCGGCTGGCTGCGCGCGCGGTACATCGCCGCCGCGGCGCTGGCGGGAAGCGTCTATGCGCCGGTCGGCCATGCCACCCATTATCACACGACCGCGGTGCTGCCCTTCTGGGCGCCGAAGCTGGTCAAGTCGGCGATCATCGGCAACCATATCTTCTACCGCCTGCCGGGCAGCCTCGGCGCGCCGTCCGAGTTTCACCAATCCTATGCCGGCAGCGAGCCTTTGCCCCTCCCGGCGCGCACGATGATGCGTCCGATCCGCGCCGCTTACGCGCGTGCGCCCTATCGCTTCGTTCCGGCGCGCGCGGGCTGGGCCGATCCCGATCCATCGGTCGGCGCGCCGGATTCGCTGCTGCGCGTGCAACCGACCGACTCCCGCCTGCCCGAATCCCGCGTCCGCGAGGCCTATCGCAACTCGGGCATGGTGCGGGCGCAGCCGGTCGAGCAGGTGGCGGACGACCGCTAGAGCGGTTCCATCAGTCGGACGGTGCGCGCCGAGCGCACGTCAATGCGCCGGCGAACGGCCAACCTGCTTCCCCACAACCAACCGCCGCAACGGCCGCAACGCGTGCGCCAGGCGCCTGGCTCGGCGGAAACCGAAGCGCCGATAGACCGCGCCCGCGATGCCTCTGCGCCTGGCCAAGATCTCCGGATCCAGGCGAACCAGCCAATCCGCGACCCGGCTCCCTTCGTCGAGATCGACGCGGGCGAGCGAATGCGCCACCGGCCAAAGGATAGTGGCGATCGCCTTGCGGCGCCGCAGGCTGAGCTCGCCGCGGGCCTCGAGCGTTCGGGCTGCGTTTTCGAATATTCTCACATATTGCCAATTACTCACCGAAGCCTGGAAGCCGGTTTCCGATTGCAGCCGTGCGCAGCCGTGATGGCGGTGGATGAGACAGGGCGCCGGGACGAAGGCAAGGCGGGGATTGGCGAGCGCGACCTCGAGGACGAACATCCGGTCGTCGACACGCCCATATTCCTGCCGGTGAGGGATTGAGGCGATGAAGTCCCGCCGAAACAGATAGGCCGAATAATGCGAGCTATCGCACTCCTCGAGCTGCTGGGCGACGAAGTCGTCGCACGCCAGCCACTCGATCGCCTGCTTCTCTCCGGTCCTCTCGTCCCAATTGATTCTCCCGCCCGCGACGACGTCTGCTTGTGCCGAGCGCGCGACGGCGAGCTGGCGATCGTTGGCGCCATCGGCAATCATGTCGTCGGAATCGAGGAAGCGGACGAACTCTCCCGTGGCGTGCCGGAAGCCGTTGTTGACCGCCCAGTCCTTGCCCTGGTTCGGCTGACGGAAGCTCTCGACATCCTTCTGTCGTTGCAGCCATTCCCACGTCCCGTCGGTGCTGCCGTCGTCGACGACGATGATCTGGACGGAGGCGGCAGCGCCACGGCACGACGCGACCGCGTCGGGCAGGGCCCAGAGGCGGTTGAACGTCGGTATGATGATCGAAAGGTCGGGCATGCTGCTGTGGTTCAAGCCGTGAGGATCCTCGTCCCGTCACGGCGCCACTGCGCACCGACGCGAACCACGGGGGCGGCCGCCGCCATCAGGCCGGCTTCCTGAACCGGTAGACCACGCGGTCGGTCTTGCCGGCAATCGCCGGGTCGAACACCAATTTGCTGTGGTCGTCGGCCGGGTTGCGCAACAGGTTCGATTCGCCGTCGAGCACGAAACCGGCCCTCTCGAAATCGGCGCGGATCACGGCGGGATCGATGCGGTGCAATTTCTCGACGACGTCGCGCGTGTCGCCGCCGGGCGCGGCGACATGGTCGACCACGCCGACGATCCCGCCGGGCTTGGTCGCGGCATAGATTTTTGCGAGGAACGCCGCGGGGTCCATCCGCGGGAAGCCATATTTGTCGCTCTGCCAATAAGTGTCGTGATAATTGTCGTTGATGATCGCGAAATCGAAGCTGTCCGGCGCCAGCGCGAGCGCGGCGGCGGTGCTGGCGAGCAGCCGTGCGTTGGGCGCGCGCGCCTGCAGCGCGGCCAAGCCGGCCTTGCTCTTCTCGTCATAGAAGTTGCTCGGCTGCCATGCGAGCACCGAACCCTGCGGCCCGACCGCGCGGGCCATGATCTCGGCATAATAGCCGGTGCCGGTGAACAGATCGAGCGCGCGATCGCCCTTCTCTAGCCCGAGGAAACGCAGCACCTCCGCCGGCTTGCGCCCGGCGTCCTTCTTGACCGCATCGGCCGGCCGCCCCTTCGCCGCCACCGCCGCGGCGACATTGGCGGGCGCGGCGTGCGCCACGACCGGCAGCGCGAGCGCAAGCGCGGAAGCGAGCATAAATGGCGGGAAAAGCTTCATGGCGACATCCTCCTGTTGCTGCTCGAGTCTAGCAGGAGGACGCCGCGCGACAACCCGTCCGGCCTGAGCCGATCGCGGCGCCTGGTTCGGTCGCGAAACAGCGGCGCGGGTGGAAGAACCCGGTGCTTGCCGCCTCGGGCCATTTCAGCCTCGTCCTTGCCATCGGCGGGCGCTAAACCCATCTCGAAACCCATCTCGAAACGACGCATGTGCTTGAATGCGCTGCCTGGCTCATGTAGAACAAATCT
>JAQGLH010000008.1 GCA_028293005.1 Alphaproteobacteria bacterium | reverse complement strand
TGAACAACAGGAAGTAGAGCATCATGTCGATGCTCTTGGTGCCGCGCTCGACGATCTTGGTCAGCGCACCGGTGCGCCGCTCGAGGTGATAGCGCAGCGAGAGTTGGTGAACGTGGCGGAATACATTCTGCGCCAGCCGCCGTGCGGCATCCTGGCCGACCTTTTCGAACACGGCATTGCGCAGATTGTCGAACAGCACGCCGCCGAAGCGCGCGCCCGCGTAAGCGATCACCAAAGCCATCGCGAGGCCGACCGCCGGCTGCATGCCGGGAGCCATGCGGTCGATCGCTGCTTTGTAGGCGAACGGCATGGTGAGCGTCGCCGCCTTGGCGATGAAGACAAGCAGCATCGCAACGATGACGCGCGCCTTGAGCTTCGTCTCGCCGTGGGGCCACAGATAGGGAAGGAAGCGGCGGATCGCGCCCCAGCCGTCTTCGGGCCGTGTCGTCTCGTTCGTCTCTTCAGGGGGCATGTTCGTCTACGTAGTGATGCGTGTCGCCGCCGCCAAGCTAATCCACGATTTGCATGCTGGATGCGAAACAACTGGAACTGGCCGAATCGTCCGGGGTTTTAACGCAGGATAATTTGGAGCGACGGTAATGGGCCCGGCTTTGTTCATCATGGCGATCTTGGGGTGCGGCGAGGCGGAAGCTCCGTGCCGCCAGGTCGCCACGGCTGATGCCGTCTATTCGAACCGCGCCGAGTGCACCGCGGCGACTCCGGCTGCGATCGAGCAGCATATGGATATCGCCTATCCGGTCGTCGTCGCCGAGTGCCGCGCCGCGGATCGGGCGACCGCGCAGCAGGTGATGCCGTCCGATATCAAGCTGCCCGAGGGCCAGCGGCCGGCGCCGGTGCGCCGCGCCAGCGCCAAATCCGACAAGACGCTCGGCGCCTGAGCTGTCGCTCCGAGCCGAACGCGTGAGCTGAACGCCTGAGCCGAAGCGGTGTGAGGCCGGGCGGCCTCCCCGGAACCCGGCTGGCGGCACGTGGTTGTCTTCGAAAAGGGAGACCGCGATGAGCAAGCACAATCACGATTCGATGCAATTCACCCAGAATCAGAAGAACGATATGTCGGACGATCCGCGCGACGGCGCGCGCAATTCGGACACCGTCGGTCGCGACGGGTCGCCCACGCCGGTCGAGCGTTCGCCGGAAGAGGAGGAGCAGGATCAATCGGCGATCGAAGCGTTCGGCCGCAACGGCGCCGGCAGCGCGGCGAAGGAGTGAGCCAATGGCGGAGACCGAAACCCTCGAGATGATCCATGAGGATCAGCTCCCCGGCCACGAAAGCGAGCTCGAGCCCAAGCCCGACTGGCAGCCGCGCTACCCAGGCTCCGGACGGCTCAGGGACAAGGTCGCGCTGATCACCGGTGCCGACAGCGGCATCGGCCGCGCGGTCGCGGCGCTCTATGCGCGTGAAGGTGCCGACGTCGCGATCGTCTATCTGTGCGAGCATGACGATGCCGCCAAGACCAGGCAGATCGTCGAGAGCGAAGGCCGCAAGGCGATCACGCTCGCCGGCGACATCGGCGACAAGGATTTTTGCCAGCGCGCGGTCGCCGAGACGGTCGCGAAGCTCGGCGGCGTCGACATCCTTGTCAACAATGCCGGCGAGCAGCATCCCGACCAGGACATCACCGACATCAGCGAGGAACAGCTCAAGCGGACGTTCCAAACCAATATCTTCGGTATGTTCTTCATCACGCAGGCGGCGCGGCCGCACCTCAAGGCGGGCGCGGCGATCATCAACTGCACCTCGGTGACGATGTACCAGGGGTCGAAGGAATTGCTCGATTATTCCTCCACGAAGGGCGCGATCACCGCCTTCACCCGCTCGCTCTCGGAGAATCTGGTGGGCGAGGGAATTCGCGTCAACGCGGTCGCCCCGGGGCCGATCTGGACTCCGCTCAACCCGTTCGGCGGCGCTTCTCCCGAGAAGCTCGAGGATTTCGGCAAATCGGTGCCGATGGGCCGGCCGGGCCAACCCAACGAAGTCGCCCCGAACTTCCTGTTCCTCGCCTGCGACGATTCGAGCTACATGTCGGGCCAGGTGCTCCACCCCAACGGCGGCGTTATCGTCGGAAGCTAGACCATAGCTGAATCGTCCGGAGCCGCGAATCATGTTATATCGCCCCGCCCGAGTCCGCTCGGCAGCTCGTGCGGGGCACCGGCTGAAGCCGGTGCGCCGCGAACCGCGGCAATCGCAGGGGAAGCGGTTGATTTCATGACGACGACACGCTTCTTCCATGCCTTATCATCGCCGAGGCGGGCCTGATGCGGCGCCGCATTCCGAGGGCAGCCGATGGCGACTGATCACCTGCTTGTCACACCGGTCGTGCACAATGGCGTCGCGCTGCTCGCGCGCAAGTTGCGTGCACGCGACTCGATCAGCCCCGAGGAGGAGCAGGTCCTCCGTGACGCCGTGGTGGAGGTGCGCGAGGTCCGCGCCGGCAAGGTTCTTGTCCGGCAGGGGACCCCGGTCAACGAAAGCACCTTGCTGATCGAAGGGATCGTCTGCCGGTACAAGGATCTGGCGAGCGGGGAGCGTCAGATCCAGGAGCTGCACGTCCCTGGCGACTTCGTCGATCTGCACGGCTTCCTGCTCAAGCGGCTCGATCACAATATTGCGTCGGTCTCGCGCGCGCTGATCGCGCTGGTGCCGCACGACAGGTTGAGGCGCATCACCGAGGAACATCCCCATCTTTCGCGCATGCTGTGGTTTTCGACGATGCTCGATGCCTCGGTTCAGCGCGAGACGATCCTTTCGGTCGGGCGGCGAACCGCGTTCGCGCGCATCGCGCACCTGATGTGCGAGCTGTGCCTGCGGCTGCAGGTGGTCGGGTTGAGCGAGGACGGGCGCTTCGCCATGCCGATCACCCAGACCGATCTCGCCGACGCAACCGGCCTGACCTCGGTTCACGTCAATCGCATGCTCAAGCAGCTGCGCGACCAGGATATGCTGACGTTCCGCAACGGCATGGCGGAGATCCACGACTGGGAGCGGCTCGCCAGGGCCGCGGAGTTCGACCCCGCCTATCTCCACCTTGACCGCCAGCCGCGGTAATGCACCTGGTGCTTCCTCGCCTGCTTTTGCAGGGGAGCGGATCAGCCGCGCGTCACAGATCGGCGATGCTGTAGCCGCTTTGCTCGACGAGCCGCTCGGCAATCATTGCGCGGTGGCAGCAGGCGGCGTCCTTCTCGAAGCAGAGCAAGGCGACAGAATGCTCGCGTGCGGCGGTGTCGGCCTGCTCGAGCGCCAGCTGCGCCTCGATCGTCTCAAGCTGCCGCTCGTAGATCGCGCGCATCTCGGCGATGCGGCCCTTGCGCGCGGCCTCGCGCCCCTCCTTGGGCGTGCCGAGCGCGCGCAGGTGGAGATAATCGATCCCCTGCTCCTTGAGCGCGCCTGCCAGCGCGGTCTTCGAGAAGCCCGGGCGGCGCGACGCGGCAACCGCGCGCACGTCGATCAGCAACGCGACACCCGCGCTCTTCAGCTCGTCGAGGAACTCGTCGAGCGTCTTGCCTTCATAGCCGATCGTTGCGAGCTGTTTCGCCATGCTGCTCCGGCCCATTCGCCTCGAGCATTGCCCGATTTTCGTCGCGACGCATAGGCAGCGCCCAGAGGATCTGCGCGCGAAGTGCCTGTTCGAGGGCGTGGAGCCCGGCGCGATGCGCGGCTGCGCGCTTGGCCAACAACCGCGCGAGCACCTGCTCGCGGCTGGTCGGGCGCGCGCCTGCGGCGCGGCCGCCGGCGATCGCCTTGGCGAGCTGAAACGAGGTTCGGCCGAGTCGGTCGGCATCGGGTGAAGCGTTGGTCATGCGGGCGAAATCGCGAGAAGCGCGGATATGTTCCACTAAAAAGAAGGATAACAGAGGCTTAAACAGTCTGATCGTGGCGGTTGGGGCCAACCGACTCCGGCTTGGCGCTGCTCGGCGGTGCGCTTATGGTCAGGCTCCAAGGACAAGGAGCCCGCCGGTGCGTCTCATCTCCCCCGCCGCTGCCATCGCCGCCGCGTTCGCGCTGCTGGCCGTCACGACCGCCGCCGGTGCAGCGCTCCGCCCGGGAGCCAAGGCGCCCGATTTCCGGACGCGGGGCGCGATCGGCGGCAAGCCGTTCTCGTTGACGCTCAGCCAACAGCTCAAGAAGGGCCCGGTGGTGCTCTATTTCTTCCCGGCCGCGTTCACCAAAGGCTGCACGCTCGAGGCACATGAGTTTGCCGAGGCGAGCGACGATTTCGCCAAGGCGGGCGCGCGCGTGATCGGAATGTCCGCCGACCCGATCGACAAATTAGCGCGATTCTCGGTCGAGGAATGCCGCAACAAATTCGCGGTGGCGACCGCATCGCCGCAGGTGATCAAGGCTTATGACGTCACGCTGCCGCTGATGGCCGGTCGCTCGAATCGCACGTCCTATGTGATCGCGCCCGATGGCCGTGTCATCTACGCCCATAGCGCCCTTGACTATCGCGACCACGTCAAGAACACGCTCGCCGCGGTCCGCGATTGGAAGACGTCTCAACGGCGATAAGCGCCCACGACAACGTCGGCGCCATTCACGCCCCGAAGCGGATTGGGCCCGAAGCGGATTGGGGCGAAGCGGATTGGCGAAGGAAAACGGGCGCCCAGCGCCCGATCATGAAGGAGAGCAGGTGATGATAAAGCGCAGACGGCTCGGCCGGAACGGACCTGAAGTGTCGGCGATCGGCCTTGGCTGCATGGGGATGTCGGCCTTTTACGGCAACCAGGACGACGACGAGTCGATTGCGACCATTCACCGTGCGATCGAGCGCGGCATCGACCTGCTCGACACCGCCGACATCTATGGTCTCAACGAGGAGCTGGTCGGACGCGCGATCGCGGACCGGCGCGACAAGGTGTTCATCGCCACCAAATTCGGCAACGTCCGCAAGCCGGACGGCAGTTTCGCCGGGGTCAGCGGCCGGCCCGAATATGTCCGCCAGCAATGCGAGAAGAGCCTCCAGAGGCTCGGCGTCGAGGTGATCGACCTCTACTACCAGCATCGCGTCGATCCGGACACGCCGATCGAGGAGACGGTCGGGACGATGGCCGAGCTGGTGGCGGAGGGTAAGGTCCGCTACCTCGGGCTGAGCGAAGCAAGCGCCGCGACGATCAGGCGCGCCCATGCCACCCACAAGATCACCGCGCTCCAGACCGAATATTCGCTGTGGACGCGCGATCCGGAGGAGGAGATCCTGCCGACCGTGCGCGAGCTCGGCATCGGTTTCGTTCCCTACAGCCCGCTCGGGCGGGGCTTCCTCACCGGCGCTATCCAGAGCCGCGAGGATTTTCCCGAGGGCGACAACCGCCGCAACCATCCGCGCTTCAGCGACGAGAATTTCCAGCGCAACCTGGACGTGGTCGCGACGGTGAAGGCCCTCGCCGAGCGCAAGGGCTGCACGCCGGCGCAGCTGGCGCTCGCCTGGGTGCTGGCGCAGGGCGAGGATCTGGTGCCGATCCCCGGCACCAAGCGGCGGCGCTATCTCGACGAGAATATCGGCGCGCTCGATGTGGTGATCACGCCGGAGGACAAGGCCGAGATCGACCGCGTGCTGCCGCCTGGCGTCGCAGCGGGGATGCGCTATCCGGCGCCGATGATGGCCGCGCTCAACCACTAGACGCGCGCTCCACCAAGCGACGTCATTCCCGCGCTGCGGGACTCCGGCTTCGGCTGGGCGCCGCTGGGCTTGCGCTGGCAATGACGGGAGGGACAGTGGCGCGCGATCGGGGCGGGGAGCGATCGCCTCCTGCACGCCCGCGCGCTTGAAGAAGCGGCCGGCGGCTGGCAAGCAGCGGCGGTGTTCGACGGTTCAAGCCCCTTTGTCCTGCTCGACGATGCGCGCGAGGCGGGGGCGTCGCCCGCCTTGCTCTACCGCAAGCCGGTCGGGACGATCGAAACGCGTGATCCGGATCAGGTGAAGGCCAGCCTCGCCCGTCTGCGCGAGGCGCTGGCCGCGGGCCTCCACGTCGCGGGCTTCCTCTCCTACGAAGCCGGTTATTGCCTCGAGGACAGGCTTGCGCGGTGGCGCGCTGCGCCGCCCGCCGATGCGCCGCCTCTGCTCTGGTTCGGCCTGTTCGAGAAGGTCGTCGAGATCGCCCCCGAACATATGGCCGCCCACTTGCCCGAGGGGCGGACGGCTTGGGCCTCGCCGCCGGTGCCGCGGATCGGCGCCAGCGCCTATCTGGACGCGGTGGCGCGCGTGAAACGGCATATTGCCGACGGCGACGTCTATCAGGCGAACCTCACCTTTCCCGCAGACGTCCATTTCTCGGGCGAGCCGCTCGCGCTCTACGCTGCGCTCCGCGACCGGGCGCGTGCCGGCCATGGCGGCATCGTCTTCACCGGCAACCACTGGCTGTTGTCCTTCTCGCCCGAATTGTTCTTCGCGCTGAGCGATGGCCGGCTCACCGCGCGGCCGATGAAGGGAACCGCGCCGCGCGTCGCCGACCCCGGCGAGGATCGCGCCGCCGCAGCAAGCCTCGCGGAGGACCCCAAGCAGCGCGCTGAAAATCTGATGATCGTCGATCTGCTGCGCAACGATGCGGCGCGCGTCTCGCGGCCCGGCACGGTCAAGGTGCCGGAATTGTTCACCGTCGAACATTATCCGACCGTCCACCAGATGATCTCGCAAGTGACCGCGGAGCTCGCGCCGGGAACCGATGCGGTCGACGTCCTCGAGGCGATCTTTCCCTGCGGCTCGGTCACGGGGGCTCCCAAGATCAGGGCGATGGAGCTGATCACCGAATTGGAGCCGCAGCCGCGCGGCGTCTATACCGGCGCGATCGGCCGGATCGCACCCGCAGGCGAGGCGCGATTCAACGTCGCGATCCGGACGCTGGCGTTCCGGGCCGGCGAGACTTGCGCATCGCTCGGGCTCGGTTCAGGCGTGGTCGCGGACAGCCGCGGCGACGAGGAATGGCGCGAATGCCTGGCGAAAGGGGGCTTTGGGAGCGACGGGACGAGCAGCTTCGATCTCATCGAGACGATGGCGTTCGATCCGCATGAGGGCATCGCTCGTCTCGAGCAGCATCTGCTGCGGATGAAGGCGAGCGCCGCCGCGCTCGGCTTCGCGTTCGATCGCCATCACGCCCGCAACGAGCTCCAGGCCGCGACCTTCCGCTTCCGCGATGCCAAGAAGCTGAGGCTGATGCTCGCGAGGAGCGGCGCGATCGCGATCGAGAGCCGAACGCTGCCCGCCGCGCCCGCGCGCCCCATCGAGGTCGCGCTCCTCCCCCTCCCGGTCGCGGCGAGCGACTTCCGCCTGCGCCACAAGACCAGCGACCGAGCGTTTTACGATGCGGCGCGCGCGCAATCGGGCTGCTTCGAGGCCGTGTTCGTCGATGCCGACGGTTTCCTCACCGAAGGCAGCTTCACCAGCCTGTTCGTCGAGCGGGCCGGGGCCTTGCTCACCCCGCCGCTGTCGCGCCCGATCCTGCCCGGCATCCTGCGCGCGGAGCTGATCGCCGAGGGCGAAGCGGAGGAGGCCGAATTGAAGCCCGCCGATCTTGGCGGTGTCTTCTATATCGGCAATGCCGTCCGCGGGCTGGTCCGCGCGCGGCTGGCTGGCTGAGCTGCGACGGCAGCGCACTGGAACAAGTTCGCTTATGATCATCATATGCGAAGACGATCTGTCGGGGGAAGCGACGCGCGAGCTGGTCGCGCTGCACCTGGCCGGAATGCATGCCTTCTCGCCGCCCGGCCATGTCTTCGCGCTCGATTCCTCCGGGCTGCTGGCGCCCGACGTGACCGTCTGGATTGCCTGGATCGATGACGAGATCGCCGGAATGGCGGCGCTGAAGCAGCATCGCGGCGGCATCGGCGAGCTCAAGTCGATGCGCACTCACCCGAATCATCTGCGCAAGGGGGTGGCGGCCGCTTTGCTCGAGCATATCATCGGCGAGGCGCGTGCGCGCGGACTCGAGCGGCTCAGCCTCGAGACCGGCAGCGGCCCGGCGTTCGAGGCTGCGCTTGCGCTCTATCGCAAGCGCGGCTTCAGCGACGGCGACGCGTTCGGCGGCTACGTCCGAAGCGACTTCAACCAGTTCCTCCATTTGCCGCTCTGAGAGCAGTCCGGCCGGTATCAGCCGGTCGACGCCGCGATCGGAAAGCGCAGTAGCCGGTCGGCGAGCGGGACCAGGGCCTGCGCCTTCGCCCCGACCGCCCGGACGATCTCGGGATGGCCGGCGTCGAGCCCGCCGGTCAGCGTACCGAAGGCGGGGAGGATCAGCTTGCGCTCGGCTGCGATGAAGCAGCGGCGCGAGACCTGGCGGCCGCGATGGCTGATGCGCAGCTTGGGATGGAAATGGCCCGAAAGCTCGGCCCTTGTCTCCGCCGGATCGGCCTGGTGGCGCAGCAGCAGCCCGTCGACCTCGGCTTCGGCGACGATCGATCCGCCGCAATGGTCGGCGATGCCGGGATCGTGGTTGCCGGTGATCCACGTCCAGCGCGTGCTTTCCGTCAGCACCGTCAACATCGCCCGGGCGCGCTGGGGCAGGCGATCGCAGCCGTGGCGATCGTGGAAGCTGTCGCCGAGGCACCAGATCTCCTCGGCGCTGGTGACGGCGACGAGCGCGGTGAGGTCGGCGAGCGTCGCGATCGAATCGTAAGGCGGGAGCATCTGCCCGAGGCGGGCGAACCAGCTCGCCTCCTCGAGATGCAGATCGGCGACGAGCAACGCCTTGCGCGCGGGCCAGAACAAGGCGCCCGGCGGCAGCGCGACCAGATCGTGACCGCAGAACGAAAAGGGAACCATGCAGCCGCTATAGACGTGCCGGTGCAGGTTTCAAGCGGCAGGCAAGCTCCGGATGAATGGCATCAGCCTGCGAGCGCGGGGATCGCCGGGGTGGCGACGCCGCTCGCCGGGACGTCGGCATGAGCGTTGCGCGGGGCGGTCGCCCAGAACAGCAGGACGCCGACGGCGAAGCCTTGACCGACCAACGCGAACGGATTGTGCAGCTTCTTCTTCCAATTGCTCATCGTGACCGCCTCTTATCGAGTCGCTGGTGGACGAGTGCGGCTAAACCGGCGCTGAACCCACAGCGACGATCGGGCGACGACAGTGCCCGGCGCGGCGACGAAGCTCGCGCCGCCGCCGGCAGCGGGTCGCGAGTGGAAAACGGAACCGGCGCCGGTGGCCCAGCGCCGGCCAGGAAGGCGGCTCAGGCCGCTTTGGCTTCGGCGTGCTGCCGTTCGCCGGTTTGCGAGCTGACCTGTTCGGGCCGCTCGTCGCGGCCTTCGAGCGCCGGTGCGGCGCCGCTGCCGATCTCGATCTTGCGCGGCTTCATTGCGTCGGGGATCTCGCGCACGAGCTCGATTGCCAGCAAACCGTCCTGAAGGTCGGCACCGTCGACGCGGACGAAATCGGCAAGCTCGAAGCGCCGCTCGAACGCGCGAGTGGCGATCCCCATGTGGACGTAATTGCCGTCCTGATTGCGATTCTCGGCCTTGCGCCCGCTGACCACCAGCAGGTTCTGACGCGCCGTGATATCGATGTCGCCGGCCTTGAAGCCAGCGACCGCAAGGGTGATGCGGTAGCGATCGTCGCTCACCTTCTCGATGTCATAGGGCGGGTAATTGTCGCCCTGATCGGCGCGCGCATTCTCGAGGAAATCGAACAGCCGGTCGAAGCCCACGGTCGAACGGCGATAGGGCGAGAAATCGAAGTTGGTCCTCATCTGATGTCCTCCTTTTGAGCAACAACAGACGGGGGCAAATGCGCGGGGCAAAACACCCCCGTCATGAGTCCGGAGGCCGCGGAGGCCCTCCGGCGATCGCGAATCTAGGGCCGGATCGGGCACGTTCAAGGGGTGGATGTGAAGAAAACGACGGAGGAGTCCGTATGTCCCGGTTCCGCCCCGTGCTTGGCGCAAATTGGTTACTTCGCCACCACTGCCTGCGCCTGGCCGAGCACGCGCAGCGCATTGCCGCCCCAGATCTTGGCGATGTCGCTTTCGCCGTAGCCGGCCTGGCGCAACCGGGCGGTGATCTTCGGCAAAGCGGTCACGTCCTCCATGCCGATCACGCCGCCGCCGCCGTCCCAGTCGGCGCCGATGCCGACATGGTCCACCCCCATCACCTTGATCGCGTGCAGCAGGCTCTTCATGAACATGTCGAATGTTGCGCTGCCGTAAGGCCGCTTGGCGTCCAGCGCGGCCGCGTCGCGAAGCAGCTTGCGCTGATCGGTGGGCGCCAAGGTTGCGAACTCTTCCTGGCGGTCTCGCAGCGCGGTGCGGTCCGGATCGTTGTTGAACGGCTCGAGATAGACGCTGTTGATCTGCATCACGCCGCCGGCGCGGGCGAGCTTGCGCATCCGCTCGTCGTCGATGTTGCGCGGATGGTCGAACATCGCCTTGGGCCCCGAATGCGACAGGATGATCGGCGTCCTGGACAGCGCCAGCATCTGGTCGAACGCGGCATCGGAGGCGTGGCTGGCGTCGATCAGCATGCCGAGCCGGTTCATTTCGGCCACCCAGGCGCGGCCGAGCGGGCTAAGGCCGTTCCAGCGCGGCGTGTCGGTGGCGCTGTCGGCGAACTGGTTGTTCTTCGAATGGACCGGGCCCGCCATCCGGACGCCGAGCTGATAGAAGCTCTGGAGCAGGCCGAGATCGGCCCCGAGCGGATAGCTGTTCTCGATGCTCTGGTAGACGAACCTCTTGCCCTCGGCGGCGATCCGAGCGGCGTCTTCGGGCTTGGTCGCGAAGGCGAAGACATCGGCGTGGCCGGCGACCATCCTCTGGATTTCGGCGGCGCGCAGCAGCGCGCCGTCGCGCGCCGCGGCATAGCCTTCGGGCGTCAGCGGGCCCTGGCGAGTATAGATCACGAAAAAGCCGCCATCGAGGCCGCCCGCGGCCATGCGCGGAATGTCGACCTGGCTCACGTCCCAGTCGTAATGATGATAATCGCCGATGTCCCAGCCGGGACGGTGGAGCAAAGCCGGCGTGTCGAGATGCGTGTCGAGCACCAGCAGCTGCTCGTGGACCAGCCGGTCGAGCGGGCTCACCTGCCCCTCCGTCCGTGGTTGCGCCAGCGCGGGAAACGCGAGGGTCAGGCCGATCGCGGCCAGCAAGATAAGACGCATGGATTCTCCTCGTTCAGGCTTCCGCCGAGAGCACGAAATCGCGCAACGCGCGGGCGTCGTGGAGCGCATTGTGCGGCACCCTGCTGTTTTCGGCCGTGCTGAAGCCCGGGCTACTGATGAACTCGAACTTGAGGCTTCCGACCGGCGCGATGTCGCCCGGCCCGGTGACGAGCAGGTTGCAGAGATGCGCGATATCCTCGGGCCAGTCGGCGACGATTACCGGATCGTCGTCGGCGGCAAGAAAATGGGCGACCTGGCGCGCCACTGCGGTGCGCGGCAGTTCGTCGCTGACGAAGCCGGGCGGCACCGAGCCGAGATAGGGAAGCACGTTGCGCCTGACCCAGCCGTGCGGTTCGGCGCTGATCGGCATCACCGCATAATATTCCTGGTCGCCATATTCCGGGACGAGCGCGATGCTGATCAGCTCGCCGCCGTAGCCGTTGAACTCGGTGTCGAGGAAATAGCGCATCGCCGACCCCTAATTGGGCCGGGGCCGGCGATCCAGCCGTGGCGTCATGAAATTTTGGCATGAAATTTTGGCCGGCCTGCCGGCGGCAGCCGGTCGGACATCACAAGCCGAACAGCTCAATAAGAAGCGTCGCCGCCCTGCTTGCGGTCACGCTCCGCCTGCTTGCGCTCGCGTTCCTCCTGTTTGCGGATCTCGCGGCCGCGCTTTTGATCGGCCTCGGACTGGCTGGTCGTGACGGCATCGACACCGGCGCTCACTGCCTTGACCGGCAAGGTGACGACATCGACGGCAGTCTTGGCGAGGCAGCCCGGCAGCAGCAGCAAAGCGACGAGAGCGGCAGTGACACGCATGGCCAGGCTCCTTGGAAAGCACCAAGCTTACAAGAGTTTAGCGGCATGCGCCAAGCCTGACACATTTTGCGACACTTTTTCGGTGCGCCGACAAATCGCTGCGACAGCCGGGGTGTCTAAACACTGCACCGGGTGGGAGGCCTCCCGCCGAACGCAAGGAGAATGACATGGACAAGAGATTGGCGGCCGGGGCCGCAGCTTTGCTCGCGCTTGGCGTGGGCGTCGGCATCGCGGCGGCGCCGGACCGCGATTTGCGCGGCGACGTCAATGGCGACGGCGCGGTGACGCTCGCCGAGATGCAGCAGAGCGCCGCTCAACGCTTCCAGAAGCTCGACGTCAATCATGACGGCAAGGTGACCCAAGCCGAGCGCGATGCGCGCCGCGCCGAATTTGCCGGCAAGCGCGGCGGGCATCGCGAGCACGGCGCCGACGGCGTGGGCGAACATCGCGGCCGCGGTGGCCACGGCGGTCATGATGGCCCCCATCGTGGCGAGCGTTTCGCCGCGCTCGACGCCAATCACGACGGCGTGGTGACGCTCGCGGAATTCACCGCACCGGCGGCCGAGCGCATGCAGCGCATCGATGCGAACCGAGACGGCAAGGTGACGCTCGCGGAGTTCGCCGCCCACCGCGCCGCCGCCAAGGCCGAGCGCCAGCAGGCAAAGCAGCAAGATCAGCAGGCCAATTAAAGCGGCCGGATCGGGAGCCACGCGGGAGGACAACCTCCGGCGTGGCTCTTTTTCGTTTCCCCCTCCCGCCCGCGGCAGGGGAAATGAGTGGCGCGGATGGGGAAGACGGTGGCCAGCCGCTGGTACAAATTGCGACGATTTCAGCCTTTTCCGCCGATAGTGTAGCGACAGCGTGCCGCCATCTTGATCTCAACGCCGATCGTGGCGTTGGCAAAGGAGATCATCATGAAGAAGTTCATCATCGCCGCGCTTGGCGCCTCGCTGATCGCCGGTCCCGCGCTCGCCCAGCCGTATGGCCAGTTTGGCGGCCAGTTCGACGGTCGCTCGGATCGCGGCCGCGGCCAGCAGGTTCGAGTCGTCGAGCAGGGTCAGCATTTCCGCACCGTCGGCACCCGCCAATGGCACCGCGGCGACCGCTTCGACCGCCGTTATGCGCGCGACTATCGCGAGATCCGCAACCCGCGCAGCTATCGTCTTCGCGACGCACCGCGCGGTTACCATTGGGTCCGCTCGGGTAACGATGCCGTCATGGTCGCGCTCGCCGGCGGCATGATCGCCGCGGTATTCGCGAACGCCTTCTAACCCGCAACCGCTCCGGAGCTTCGGCTCCGGAGCTTTTCCCTGGCGATATTGTCCCTATGAATGAAGCGATGGCGCACGAACCGCATATCCTGCTGGTCGACGACGAGCGCGACATTCGCGAGCCGCTCGCTCAATATCTCGGCCGCAACGGCCTGCGCGTCTCGAAGGCGGAGAATGCGGCGCGGGCGCGCGAACTGCTCGCCGGCTATGCGATCGATCTTGTCCTGCTCGACGTGATGATGCCTGGCGAGGACGGGCTCGCGCTCTGCGGCTATATCCGCGCGACGAGCGAGATCCCGGTGATCCTGCTCACTGCGCGCAGCGAGGAGACCGACCGCATCGTCGGACTCGAGATCGGCGCCGACGATTATGTTACCAAGCCGTTCAGCCCGCGCGAATTGCTCGCCCGGATCAAGGCGGTGCTGCGCCGCGCCGGCCACGGCCCGGCGGCGCTGCGCGCGCCCGACGCCGAGGCGTTCGCGTTCGGGAGCTGGGTGCTCAAGACCGGCGAGCGCGAGCTGGTCGACGAGGAAGGGGTCGCGCTGCCGCTTTCGACCGGCGAGTATAAGCTGCTGCTGGCATTCGTGACTCATCCCAAGCGCGTGCTGACACGCGATCAATTGCTCGATCTGACGCAGGGGCGCGAGCTCGCCGCATTCGAGCGCAGCATCGACAATCACATCAGCCGCCTGCGCCGCAAGGTCGAGGCCGATCCCAGAAATCCCACCCTGATCAAGACCGTGTGGGGCGGCGGCTACACGCTCGCCGCCGACGTGCGCCGGCTGTGAGTGCTGGTGTGAGCGACAGCAAGCGCCGCATTGCCTGGAGCTGGCCAAGCAGCCTTTTGGGCCAGATGATCCTGCTGATGGGCGCGGCCTTGCTCGTCGCCCAATTGGTCAATTTCGCCTTCCTGCTCAGCGGCCAGCAAAAGCTCAGTCTCGCGCAACGCGAGGGGCCGGCGATCGCGCGCTTCGTCCAGATCGCCGCGCAGGCGACGCCCGAGGCAGGGCAGCGCGCGCAGCTGCATGACCGGCGCGGCCGGCGGCTTCGGCAAATCAGCGTCGACGCCGTCAATGCGATCGATGCGTCGGGCCGGTCGAGGGACGGCAGATTGGAGGAGCGGCTGGCGGCGGAGCTGGCCGACAACAATGTCCCGTTCCGGCAAGTGCGCGCGGCGCGGAGCGACGACCGTTCTTTCGCCGGCGCGGAACGCCGCGCGCGGCCGGAGCGCCGCTGGCAATATCTTTTTCTGTCCGCCCAGCTTCCCGATGGACGCTGGCTCAACGGCCGCATGGCGGTGCCGCGGCCCGATCCGTGGCTGCCGCGCCGCCTGCTGCTGGCGACGCTCGCGCTCTACGTGCTGGTGCTCGGTGCGATGCTGTGGATCGCGGCGCGGATCGCGCGCCCGCTCGGCGACCTCACCCGCGCGGCGGAAAGCTTCGACGGCCGCAGCGACGTGCCGCCGGTGACGCCGAGCGGCCCGTCCGACGTGCGCCGTGCGCTGGAAGCGTTCAACGCGATGAATCGCCGCGTCGGCACCCTGCTCGACGAGAAGGACCGCATGCTCGGCGCGATTGGCCATGATCTGCGCACGCCGCTCGCGTCCATCCGCATCCGCGCCGAAGCGATGGAGCCCGAGGAGGAGCGCGAGGCGCTCGGGCGCATCGTC
>JAQGLH010000407.1 GCA_028293005.1 Alphaproteobacteria bacterium | reverse complement strand
GATCCTCGGCGGCGCGACGCCGCAATGGCCGTGGGTGCACGACGTCGGCATCGTCAGCCTGTGGGCCGCGGCGTTGCTGACCCTGATCACCGGTTGGGACTATCTGCGTGTCGGCATCCGCCACATGGACGCGACGTAACGGCTTACCGCGAGGCAGTCCGCTGACGTGGACTCGTGTCGCACGTAAACGGTTCGATCGAACCGCGAGCGAATCCGGACCGAGCAAAAACCCAGGTGACGAAGGACGGCTCGAGGGCTCAGACGATCGTGCGAATCGCCTCGGCGAGCAGGTTGAATTCCTTCTCTCGCGGGCTGTTCTTGCGCCACACGAGCGCGATGCGGCGCGAGGGATGATCGGCGTCGAGCGGGCGCGCGATCACGCCGGTTCCGTCGAGGATGCCGGCCTTGATCGCCATTTCCGGGACCATCGTCGTGCCGAGGCCGTTGTCGACCATCTGCACGAGCGTGTGCAGCGACGTGCCCATCATCGCCGCCTCGGCGCGCAATTCGGGCCGGTTGCAGGCGGCGAGCGCATGGTCCTTGAGGCAATGGCCGTCCTCGAGCAGCAGCAGCTTGGTCTCGTCGATCGCGGATGGCAGCACCTCGGCGGGCGGGGTCGGAGTCCCGGGCGGGAAGGCGACGAACAAGCGGTCCTCGAACAATGCGGCGCTGTCGACCTCGCCACAGCCGTAGGGAAGCGCGAGCAGCACGCAATCGGCCTGGCCGCGATGCAGCGAATCGCATGCCGCCTGGCTGGTCTCCTCGCGCAGGTACAATTTGAGGTCCGGCCATTGCTTCCTGAGTTTCGGCAACAGGCTCGGCAGCAGGAACGGTGCGATCGTCGGAATCACTCCCATCCGCAGCTCGCCGGACAGCGGCTTGCCGGCGGCGCGCGCCATGTCCGCCAGCTCCTCGGCTTCGTGGAGGATGCGCTGCGCCTTGTCGGCGATGCGGTTGCCGAGCGGCGTGAAGCGCACCACTCGCCGCGTCCGCTCGACCAAGGTCACGCCGATCAGCGATTCAAGCTCGCGGATGCCGGCCGATAGCGTCGATTGCGTGACGAAGCAGGCATCGGCGGCGCGGCCGAAATGGCCGTTGGTCCGCAACGCCACCAGATACTGGAGCTGTTTCAAGGTCGGCAGATAGGTGCTCATGACGGGCGAATTCCGGCCGAAGCCGCACCTCGCACAGGCGCGCGGGCGATCTGCGAAAATCGCATATGCGCTGAAGCAGGAGCGGCGCTACTCATCGTTTTTCTCGATCATTAGAACCGATCTAATCAATTGGATCGCTGATTGCCACTCCCCATATGGAGGCTTCGCGGCTCATTCGAGCTCGATAGCTTTCAACAGGAGAAACATAAATGCTCACCGTTGGTGACAAATTTCCCGC
Organism: Alphaproteobacteria bacterium; assembly: GCA_028293005.1. The sequence continues at coordinate 2,458 of JAQGLH010000407.1, read as the reverse complement.
GATCACCGTCCCCGTTCAGCAGGGCGGGGAGCTGCCCGCCGGCGAGACGCTCGATCTCGCGCAGACCAACGGCAAGTGGAAGATCGTCTTCTATTGGCCGAAGGACTTCACCTTCGTCTGCCCGACCGAGATCATCGGCTACGGCGACCTCAAGGGCGACTTCGAGGATCGCGACGCGGTGCTGATCGGCGCTTCGACCGACACCGATTTCGTCCATTATGCCTGGCGCAAGTCCGACGATCGGCTTGCGGCGGCTGACTTCCCCTGGATCGCCGACAACAAGAAGGAGCTCGCTGACGCGCTCGGCGTCGTCGCTCCCAACGAGGGCGTCGCCTATCGCGCCACCTTCGTCGTCGATCCCGACAACGTGATCCAGCACGTCACGGTCAACGGCCTCAACGTAGGCCGCAATCCGCAGGAGACGCTGCGCATCCTCGATGCGCTCCAGACCGACGAATTGTGCCCGTGCAACTGGACGCAGGGTGAAGAGGTCCTGAGGCCGGCCGCCTAACGGGCGCACCCCCTCGCCCTGGCTGGCGACCTTCGCCAGCTGGCACGGCCCGGACCTCTCGAGGGCGCGGGGAAGCAATTCCCCGCGCCCTCTTTTATGCCCTATTCTCATCTTGAAGGAGACGACTCATGTCGCTGAAGGAATTTGCCGACACCTTGCCCGATTACGCCAAGGATCTGCGCCTCAACATCTCGTCATTGCTCAACGACCAGACCTTGGGCGACCAGCGCAAATACGGCCTGCTGCTCGCCTGCGCGCACGGCACCGGCTACCGGCCGATCGTCGCCGCCGCCGAGATCGAAGTCGAAGGCAAGCTTTCACCGGAAGCCGCCGACGCCGCGCGCGCCGCCGCTGCGATCATGGCGATGAACAATGTCTATTATCGTTTCGTCCATCTCGCCTCGAATCCGGAATATGGAACGATGCCCGCGCGCCTGCGGATGAACGTCATCGGCTCGCCCGGGATCGAAAAGGACGACTTCGAGCTGTTCAGCCTCGCCGTCAGCGCAATGAATGGCTGCGGCATGTGCATCGACAGCCATGAAAGGGTGCTCCAGCAGCACGGCGTCAAGGCCGAGACGATCCAGGCCGCCGCGCGGATCGGCGCCGTCATCAAGGCCGTCGCCACCGTCCACGCGACGCTTTGACCCAATCCGCTACGCCGACCGGAATAGCTGATCCTCCCCTGCGGTTGCAGGGGAGGGAATCGTCCGAACGACGGTGGAGGGCTTCCGACCCGACGAGCGGATTGTTGCCACCTTGCATCCACCCAGCCGAGAAAGCCTCCATCGCCGCGCGGTGGCCGTCCCCACCCCAGGGGCACATCCAAGCGCCACCTGCTCCGCGTGAAGACAGGGAGGCAGTAGCCAAACTCTTGCGTAAACCAGGGCCCTGTGCTGGAAATCCCCACGGGGCGGGACTATCTCAGCCCAGTTGGAAGCAGGATGTCGCTTATGCTCTCGGGTCTCGTACGCTATTTGGACTCGGTCAAGGCGCGTGATCCCGCCGCCCGCTCGCGTTGGGAAATCCTTCTCTATCCCGGTGTCTGGGCGCTCGCCTTCCACCGCCTCGCGCATTGGCTGTTCAAGGGCGAGCTCTATTTCCTCGCGCGGACGATCAATCACCTCGCACGCTTCCTGACGGCGATCGACATCCATCCCGGCGCGACGATCGGCCGCAACTTTTTCATCGATCACGGCTTCACGGTGATCGGCGAGAGCGCCGAGATCGGAGATGACGTCACCATCTACCAAAGCGTGACGCTCGGCGGCACCAACCCCGCCAACGGCATTCCCGGCAAGCGCCATCCGACGATCAAGGACGGAGTCATCATCGGCTCGGGCGCGCAGGTGCTCGACCCGATCACCATCGGCGAGCGCTCGCGCATCGGCGCCAATGCGGTGGTCACGCGCGACGTCCCCGAAGGCGCGACAATGATCGGCATTCCCGCGCGCTCGACCTTGGTCGATGCCGAGCAATATCAGAAGGATTTCGTGCCCTACGGCACCCCGTGCGACGAAGTCTTCGACGCGGGCGCGCAAAAGCTCGAGGCGTTGCGCAACGAGGTCGAGGAGCTCCGCCGCCGGCTTTCCGATCTGATCGCGGAAAAGGACAATCGAGAGCGTGACCGCGCCTGATGGGGACCGTCACGCCTTTTCCCAATGCCCGGCCGTCGACGGCATTGCAGGTCGGCTTCGCCCGCGCCGAGCTCAGCCGCATCGTCGATCTCTACGGGCGGATGGTCGCTGCCGGCCTGTGGAAGGATTATGCGATCCACTTCGGGAAGGACGCGGCGTCGTTCGCCGCGTTTCGCCGTGCCGCGGAGCGGCCCGAATATCGAATCGAGAAGCGTCCGGCGTTGCACGGCCGGCAGGGGATGTGGGCGTTGATCGGCGAGCACGGCGCCGTGCTCAAGCGCGGCCACGAGCTTGGGCCAGTGCTTGCGCC
>JAQGLH010000391.1 GCA_028293005.1 Alphaproteobacteria bacterium | reverse complement strand
AGCCGCCCGTGGCGCGCATGTCGGCGCGGCCGCTGCCGCGCTCGCAGGCCCGCACCGCGGCATCGCCGGCCGCGCCCGCGGACACTCTCGACGGGAGCTGGGACCGGCGCTTGGCGCGCGGCGCTGTGCAGCCTGATCGGATCGTCGATCTTCATGGTCACAGCCTGGCGGCCGCGCATGCTTCGCTCGACAGCCGCCTCGACGAGGCGATCGCGTCGGGCGCGCGGCTGCTGCTGCTGGTCACCGGCAAACCGCCGCAGGGCGACCGCAGGCCGGCGACGCGCGGCGCGATCCGCGCGGCGGTGGGGGATTGGCTCGCCGCATCGCGCCATGCGTCCCATATCGCGGCGGTTCGTGCCGCGCATCCGCGCCACGGCGGGGCCGGCGCGCTCTACATCATCCTGCGCAAGTCCGGCCGGTCGCATAGGCCAAAATCTTAACTTGCGGCGCCTAGCAACGAGCCTGAATCCCTGGGGGGCACAGGGCAACTTGGTTTGGGGCGGCTGCACTGCGCAAGTTTTTCGCCATAATCGGCAAGATCAGCAACGGCCTGCTCTCGGTTTGCGCCGGCGCGGCGTCGTTCATCTTCACCTTGGCGGCGCTGCTGCTGCTGCGCGATCTCAACGACCAGATCGTCGCGTCCTTGTCCATCGGGCTGTTCGCTTTGCTCGTCGTCTGGGTGGCTTCCGAGAAGCCCAACAGCCGCCAGGCGCGCGCCGTGTCGGCGTTGATCGACCGCTTGCTCGCGGTCGAGACCGGGGATCTCAACTCGCCGGCACCGCGCATCCTGCACGAGGAGATGCCGGCGCTCGCGTCGGCGGTCGACGGGCTGTTCAAGCAGGTCCGCTCGAACCTCGACAATGTCCACACGATGGCGATGTACGATCCGGTGACGTCGCTTCCCAACCGCATCCATTTCAAGCGCGAGGCCGAGCGGATCCTCAAGGCGCGCCGCTCGAGCGAGCCGCTCGCTTTGCTGTTCGTCGATCTCGACGGCTTCAAGGAAGTCAACGACAGCCTCGGCCATGCGCAGGGCGACCAGATCCTGATCAAGGTCGCGAACCGCCTGCGAGCGGTCGTCAAGGATGAAGTCGCGCACGGAAATCTGCTCCATCCGCTGATCGCGCGCCTCGCCGGCGACGAATTCACCTTGCTGTTCCCTTCGATCCGGACACCGCAGGAGTCCGAGCGAATCGCGCAGCGTATTCTCGGCGGCCTTTCCGAATCGTTCGAGCTGGCAGGCCAGAAGATCGCGATCGGTGCCTCGATCGGCGTTGCGCTCTGCCCCGACGACGGCGTCGATCTCACCAGCCTGATGAAGGCGGCCGATATCGCGATGTACCATGCCAAGGCATCCGGACGGTCGCAGGTCTGCTGCTTCAGCAACGCGCTGGGTGCCGCGTTCGAGGAGAAATCGCGGATCGAGAAGGATCTGCGCGTCTCGCTCGGACGCAACGAGTTCGAGCTCGTCTTCCATCCCCAATATTGCATCCAGACTGGCGCGATCGTCGCGGGCGAGGCTTTGGTCCGCTGGCATCACCCGACGGACGGCATCAAGCTCCCGCAAAGCTTCATCGGCATCGCCGAGGAAAGCAGCCTGATCCTCGACATCGGCGACTGGATCGCCGCTACCGCCACCCAGACCGTCGCGCGCTGGCAGGCGCGGGGCATGAATCAGCGGCTCACGTTCAACGTCAGCGCGCGCCAGCTCGAGCAACCTTCATTCTTCCCGCAGCTGCGCCGAGCGATGACCGAGGCCGGCGCGCCGCCGTGGCTGCTCGAGCTCGAATTCACCGAGACGCTGGCGATGCGCTGCAGCGACGCGTTGATGACGGAGATCGCCGCGCTGCGCGCCGACGGCGTGTCGATCACGATCGACGATTTCGGCTCGGGTTATTCGAACTTGGCGCGCATGAAGGACATGCCGCTCGACCGCGTGAAGCTCGATTGGAGTCTGACCAAGGACATCGATCGCTCCGAAAGCGCGCGCACGATCGTCGCCTCCGTCGTCCATCTGATCCACGGCCTCGACGCGCAGGTCGTCGCCGAGGGCATCGAGCGGCGCGAGCAGCTCGACGTGCTCCGCGCGATCGGCTGCGACCTTGTCCAGGGCTATGTCTTCGCACCGCCGATGGGCGACGAGGAATTCACCCAATGGATCGAAGCAAGCTCCGACCGCGGACCGCAGGTGCTGCGCGCCTGAAGGGCGTGGCCGGTGCGAGACGTCGCCAGGCATAGCTTGGCGACCGACGAACAACTCGACCCCTAACCCAGCGCTCCCTCGATCACCCGCCGGTAGATCGCCTGCAGCGCCCTTAAGTCGTCGAGCGCGACCGCCTCGTCGAGCTTGTGCATCGTCGCGTTGACCAGGCCGAACTCGGCGACCGGGCAGAGCTTCGACAGGAAGCGCGCATCGGAGGTTCCGCCGCTGGTCGACAGGGCAGGGGTCACGCCCGTCTCGGCGGCGATCGCGTCGGCCAGGATCTGGCTGAGCGCGCCGGGCGGGCTCAGGAATGCCTCCCCGGAGACGATGGCATCGAGAGTCGCCCCGGGGGCGGCGCCGGCGACGATGGTCCGCACCCGTTCGACCAGCTGATCCCCCCGATGCATATTGTTGAAGCGGATGTTGAGCCGCAGCCGGACGTTGCCGGGAATGACGTTGTGCGCGGGATTGTCGGTCTCGATGGCGGTCACCTCGAGGTTCGACGGCTGGAACCATTGGTTGGCGTCGTCCCAGGCGATGCCGTCGAGCGCGCCCAGCACATCGCCCAGCCGCCGCAGCGGATTGTCGGCAAGATGGGGGTAGGCGACATGCCCCTGGACGCCGGGGATCGTGACCCACATGTTGACCGATCCGCGCCGGCCGATCTTGATCGTGTCGCCGAGCCGCGCCTGCGACGTCGGCTCGCCGACCAGGATCATGTCGGGCTTGATCCCCCGCTCGGCCATCCAGTCGATCAGCGCGAGCGTGCCGTGCGTCGCAGGCCCTTCCTCGTCGCCGGTGATGATCAGGCTGAGCGTACCGTTTGAAGGATCGGTCTCGGCGCAGGCGGCGACGAACGCCGCGATCGCGCCCTTCATGTCGACCGCGCCGCGGCCGTAGAGCAGATCGCCGCGGAT
>JAQGLH010000386.1 GCA_028293005.1 Alphaproteobacteria bacterium | reverse complement strand
CGGGACGGCGTCAGCGCGTCAAATCGCGTCGCTGCCCTTTTCCCCCGTTCGAATCCGGAGTGCCTCGTCTATCGAACTGACGAAGATCTTGCCATCACCGATGCGCCCGGTGCGGGCGGCATTGGCGATCGCCTCGACGACGCGCTCGGCGAGATTATCGTCGACCACCACTTCCAATTTTACCTTGGGCAGGAAGTCGACGACATATTCGGCGCCGCGATACAATTCGGTATGGCCCTTCTGCCGACCGAAGCCCTTCGCCTCGAGCACGGTGATCCCCGACACGCCGACTTCGTGAAGCGCTTCCTTCACTTCGTCCAGCTTGAACGGCTTGATGATAGCTTCGATCTTCTTCACGCGAATCCCCCTCAGCGGCGAGCGCCGCAATTCACAAGGAATAGGGCGGTGCGTCCAGCCCTTTAAGGCTCCTGGTGAAGATTTCGCAGCCGTCCTCGGTGATCCCGATGCTGTGCTCGAACTGCGCCGAAAGGCTGCGGTCGCGCGTGACCGCGGTCCAGCCATCCTCCAGCTCCTTCACGCCGGGCTTGCCGATATTGATCATCGGCTCGATCGTGAAGAACATGCCCGGCCGGAGCTCCGGGCCGCTGCCGGGGCGGCCGACGTGGACGACCTCTGGCGCGTCGTGGAAGGTCTGGCCGACACCGTGGCCGCAGAAATCGCGCACCACTCCGAAGCGATGGCCTTCGGCGAAGCTCTGGATCGCGTGGCTGACGTCGCCGAGATGATTGCCCGGCCTGGCCGCGGCGATGCCGCGCATCAACGCTTCGTAGGTGACGTCGACCAGCCGGCGCGCCTTCACCGACACGTCGCCGACGAGATACATGCGGCTGCTGTCGCCGTGCCAGCCATCGACGATCGGCGTGACGTCGATGTTGACGATGTCGCCGTCCTTGAGCACGCGGTCGCCCGGTATGCCGTGGCAGACGACATGGTTGATCGAGGTGCAGCAGCTCTTGGTATAGCCGCGATAGCCGAGCGTCGCGGGCACGCCGCCGCCGTCGATCGTCATCCGGTAGACGATATCGTCCAGCTCCTGGGTGGTGACGCCGGGCACGACATGCGGCACGAGCTCGTCGAGGATGTGCGCGGCGAGCCGCCCGGCGGCGCGCATGCCTGCAAATCCCTCCGGCCCGTGGAGCTTGATGCTGCTGGTCCGGCCGGTGGTTGCGTCGGTCGATGTCACGGTCTGATAGTCGGTCATTGGAAGGATATAATCGCTGGGCCGCGGGTTGGCGAGGGGTGGCGACGAGTTGCGAGTGGGCAGGTGGGCTGGGCGTGCATGCGGCGAAATGCGATCCGCTATGCCGTTCCCGCGGCGTGAACGGGGCAGCACGAACTCGGCCGTGCGAAAAAACAAGCGCCCGAAGGGCCTCGGGCCGTTAAGGGATCGGACATGAGCAACGAACGGACCTGGACTGCGGCGATCGTCATCATCGGCGACGAGGTGCTGTCGGGCCGCACGCCGGACAAGAATGTCGCGCAGATCGCGACCTGGCTCAACCTCCAGGGGATAAGGCTGAGCGAGGTCAGGATCGTTCCCGACCGGATGGAAGCGATCGGCGCCGCGGTCGACGCGCTCAGGCACGACAACGACTATCTGTTCACGACCGGCGGCATCGGCCCTACCCATGACGATATCACGGTCGACGCGATCGCCGCGGCGCTCGGCGTCGCGGTGATCGTCCATCCCCAGGCGCGGGCGATCCTGGAAGATTATTATGCGACGCGCGGCGGCCTCAACGAGGCGCGGCTGCGGATGGCGCGCGTGCCCGACGGCGCGGAGCTCATCTTCAACCAGGTGTCAGGCGCGCCGGGGATCCGCCACGGCAATATCTTCCTGCTGCCGGGGGTACCGCACATCACCTCGGCGATGCTCGATTCGCTGTCCGGTACATTGGAGGGAGGCAAGCCGTTGCTGTCGCGCACGATCGGCTGCTGGACCGCCGAGAGCGAGGTCGCCGAGCTGCTCGCCGCTACGGAAAAGGATCACGAGGGCTGCCAGATCGGCAGCTATCCCTTTTTCCGCGAAGGCAAAGTGGGCGCCAATTTCGTGATCCGCAGCACCGGCCAACAAGCGCTCGATGCCTGCGCCGAGGATCTCATCCGACGGCTCGACGCGGCGGGCCGCCCGGCCGTCGACGACGGGATCTAGCGGAGGTCGCCGCTCCTATTCGGGTGAAGGCTGCGACCGCGCGGCGGTGACATAGAGGATCGCGAGGATCGCGGCGAACGGCAGCAGCGAAAGCAAGTCCGCCCAGGGACCTCCATAGAAAGGATTGACCGCCTTCATCGCGGCGTCGATGCGCGCGCTCGAGCTCGTCAGGATCCCGGACATGAAAGCGATGACGATGCCGGCGATGGCGCCGCCCGCAATGTAGCCCGATGCAAGCAGCACGCCGGGTCCCCGATCGCCCTCCGCCGAAAGCTCGGCGATCATCCGCAACGGCTCGCGCCGCTGCCGGCGGCGATCGACCAGCCAGCGAACGGCTCCCCCCGCAAAGATCGGGGTCGTCGAGGACAGCGGCAGATAGACGCCAACCGCGAAGACGAGCGACGAGACTCCGGCCATCTCCAGCACCAGCGCGATCATCACGCCGAGCAACACCAGGCCCCACGGCAGCTGGTGGTTGAGAATGCCCTTGATGATGTAGGACATCAGCGTCGCCTTGGGGGCATCGAATTTTTGTACCGGCGCTCCTTCGGCCGTTGTGCGGTGCGTCCCGTTGATGCCCGGATCGTCCCGTAATTCCGGCTTGCCCGACGGATCGACCAGATAGCGCTGCGGCGTTCCTGCGGCATCGGGATGGCGCCACACGCGATAGCGCGTTCCGCCGGCCACTTCTTCGGGAAGACCGGCCATCACCGAAGCCGGCAAGCGCGGCATCGCGGCGGCGGCGGGACCGGCCTGCGCGACCGGCACCAGCACGGTTCCAGCCTGGTTGAGCGCAAGCAGCACCGGGCCCAGCGCCAGCGCCGAGGCCAGCGCGCCGATGATGATCGCGATCTGCTGGGCCCGGGGAGTCGAGCCGATCAGGAAGCCGGTCTTGAGGTCCTGCGAGGTGGTGCCGCCGTTGGAGGAGGCGATGCAGACGATCGCACCGACCGACAGCGCGGTGACGTAATAGGTCGGCCCGGTCCAGCCCAGCGCCAGGAACACCAGGCAGGTCACCAGCAAGGTCGCGACCGTCATCCCCGAGATCGGGTTCGAGGTCGAGCCGACCTCGCCGGTCAGCCGCGACGACACGGTGACGAACAGGAAACCGGTGAAGACGATCAGCAGCGCGCCGACCACATTCATGTGCAGCGGCCGCGCGAGCAGGATGGCAGCCATCATCCCGATCAGCCCGATCGCCACGAAGCGCGGCGACAGGTCGCGGTCGGTGCGAGGGCGATCGCGGTTGGCGGCAGGATCGGCCGAACGGGCGGCGATGGCGCGCCAGCCGCCCCTGATGCCGCCGGCGATCGTCGGAAGCGACCTGATCATGCTGACGATCCCGCCAGCGGCGACGGCGCCGGCGCCGATATACAGCACATAGGCGCCTCGTATGTCGTCGGGCGACATGTCGGTGATCGGCATCGTCCCGGGCGCGATCACCACCCCCGGCGCGCCGAAGAATTTGATCGCCGGGATCAGCACCAGATAGGCAAGCACGCCGCCTGCGCACATGATCGACGCAATCCGCGGACCAATGATGTAGCCGACGCCCAGCAACTCCGGCGATATTTCGGCCGACACCGAACCGCCGACAAACGGCTTGCCGAACACCAATTCGGGCACGTCCTTCCATGCCTTGAGCGCCACCATCGCGACCTTGTAGGCGATCCCGATCGCGAACCCGCCGAAGATCACCTTCGCTCCCCGCGCCGCATCGATGCCATCGTCCGCCATGATCTCGCCGCTGGAGGCGATCGCGCGATCCTGGGCGGAGCATCCCGCCTTCAGGACTTCGGCACAGGCAGTGCCCTCCGGGTAAACCAAGGTGCCGTGCTGCTCGACGATCAGCGCGCGGCGGAGTGGAATCATCATCAAGATTCCGAGCAGCCCCCCGAGAACCGAAACCAGCAGCACCCGCGCGATCTCGAGGTCGAAGCCGAGGATGAGGATCGCCGGCATCGTCACGCCGACGCCGAACGCGATCGATTCACCCGCCGACCCGGCGGTCTGGACGATATTATGCTCGAGGATCGTCGCGTCGCGGCCGCCGAGCTTGGCGATCAGCCGGAAGATTGTCAGCGATATGACCGCGACCGGGATCGATGCGCTGACC
>JAQGLH010000378.1 GCA_028293005.1 Alphaproteobacteria bacterium | reverse complement strand
GAAGGCTTAGCTGCCGAAGCCCTGGCCGAGGAAGCTCGGCACTGGGCCGTTCCAATCCTCGTCGACCTGTTCGAGCGTGTTGTTGCGGGTCGGTTCCGCACGTTCTGGCCTGCGCTGCTCGGCCGGTCTGCGCTGCTCGGCAGGTCTGTGCTGTTCGGCAGGCCTGTGCTGCTCGCCATGCTCGCGCTGTTCGCCACGCTCGCGCTGCTCGCCCGGCTGGTGTTGCTTGGCCGCCTGGCGTTGCTCGCCCGCTTGGCGTTGCTCGGCCGGCTGGCGTTGCGGCTCGCGCTGCTCGGACGATCTGCCGCGCCTTCTCGGCTCGCGGCGGGCTTGTTTCGCCTCGCCGGCTCGCTCGGGCTCGGCCGCGGCGCGGTCCGCCTCGGGTGGCGTGTGGTGCTCCTCGGCGGCTTCGCGTCGCGGCTGCCGTTCGCGCCGGCCGCCACGTTCGCGCTTGGGTTCGCGTTCCGCCTCGGACTCCTGCTCGACGGGCTCCTGCTCGACGGAAGGGGCCGGCGCGGCCCCGGGCGCCTCGTCCATCGACGGGATCTTGAATCCCATCAATTTCTCGATCGACGCGATCGCTTCGGCATCTTCCTTGGTCGCGAGGGTGATCGCGGTGCCGGTCTTGCCGGCGCGGCCGGTGCGGCCGATGCGGTGGATATAATCGTCGGGCTGCCAAGGTACGTCGAAATTGAACACATGGCTGACGCCTTTGACGTCGAGGCCGCGCGCGGCGACGTCCGAGGCGACGAGGATGTTGATCTCTTCGGACTTGAAGCGGTCGAGCTCGGCGATCCGTTCGGGCTGCTCCATGTCGCCGTGGATCTGGCCGGCGGCGAAGCCGCTGCGCTTGAGGCTGGTGGCAAGCTCGCGCACCATCGTCTTGCGGTTCGAAAAGACGATCGCCGTCTTCACCGCCTCGGTGCGCAAAAGCTTGACCAGAGCATCTTTCTTCTTGCGCGCATCGACGCGCACGATGCGTTGGTCGATCGACGTGTTCGCGGTCGCCGGGCGGCTGGCCTCGATCGTCTTGGGGTTGGTCAGGAACTTGTCGGCGAGCTTCTTGATCGGCGCCGGCATCGTCGCCGAGAACAGCAAGGTCTGGCGCGTCGAGGGCAGCTTGGTGGCGATCTCCTCGATGTCGGGAATGAAGCCCATGTCGAGCATCCGGTCGGCCTCGTCGATCACGAGCAAGCCGCAGCCGGTGAGCAGGATGTTGCCGCGGCCGAACAGGTCCATCAGCCGGCCAGGTGTCGCGATCAGCACGTCGACGCCTTTTTCGAGCGCCTTGACCTGGTCGCCCATGCTCACGCCACCGATCAGCAACGCCATGCTGAGCTTGTGATATTTGCCGTATTTCTCGAAATTCTCGGCGACCTGCGCCGCGAGCTCGCGGGTCGGCTCGAGGATCAGCGAGCGCGGCATTCGTGCGCGGCTACGACCCTGGGCGAGGATGTCGATCATCGGCAGGACGAAGCCGGCGGTCTTGCCGGTGCCGGTCTGGGCGATGCCGATCAGGTCGCGACCCATCAGCACAGAGGGGATCGCCTGGCGCTGGATCGGCGTCGGCTCGTCGTAGCCGGACTCAAGGACGGCACGAAGCAATTCGTCTGAAAGGCCGAGATCGGCAAAAGTCATGACTATTTCCGGAATTTAGCGCTTGTCGACAGACGCTTTGTCCGCGCGGCTTGGCCCCAGGGGCTCGCCTTTGTCAAGCGATGGGCGGCGTCTCGTGCTCGGCCGCAGCGTTTGGAAGCGGTCGATCGCGCATTCGCCGCCCATTCGCGAGCGGACCGCGTCGCGATCGGCGCAGACCAGCCCGTCGGGCCCGGGCGAGATATAGAAGCCATAATAATAATCGAGCGCCGGACAGGCCGATTCGAGCTGCGCGCGGATGCGGCTACTGTCCCGCAGGATCAGGTCGACGCTGCTTTGCCCGAGCAGGGAGGCGCCAACGATCGCACGCGCAGGGAGGCATTTCGGGCCTTTCCCTTCCCTCCATTCGGAGATTTCAGGGCCCGGCACGACCGGCCGCAGCCGGATCGAACGGATCACGATCTGCTTGCGCACGATCAACTGCGCATATTCGGTGGGCGGGGCCATCGAGGGTTCTGGCGCAGCAGCGGGCGCCGGCGCGATCATCCCCACCAGCAGCAACGCCAACACGCTCGCGATCATCAAATGCCAACCCTCATCGCAACGCCATCGACTGCGATGCTTGAACAGGCGATTAATTTGCCCAACGCCGCAGCCCTGTCTATTATCGCCGCCTCGCCACAATGACCAACGCTTCGATTTCAGACCTGCTCGAAAAACTCAGCGGCCGGCTGGGGCCGAAAGGCTTCACGCGCGACGTCGAGGCGATGGCGCCGTGGCTCGAGGATTGGCGCAAGCGCTATCATGGCGCCGCCGCGGCGATGCTGTCGCCGGCAAGCACCGATGAGATCGCCGAGATCGTCCGCCTGTGCAGCGCCGCGCGGGTCGCGATCGTGCCGCAGGGCGGCAACAGCGGCATGGTCGGTGGCGCGACACCGAGTAGCGCGGGCAACCAGATCCTCCTGTCGCTGCGGCGCATGAACGCGATCCGCGCGATCTCGGCCGCAAGCAGCAGTGCCGTGTGCGAGGCCGGGGTAATTCTTTCCAACCTCCACGACGCCGCCGCCACCGTTGGCCGGCGCTTTCCGCTGACGCTCGGCGCGAAGGGCAGCGCGACGGTCGGCGGCCTGATCTCGACCAATGCGGGCGGCACGCAGGTGCTTCGCTTCGGCACGATGCGCGGGCTCGTCGCCGGGATCGAGGCGGTGCTGCCGGATGGATCGGTCTTCAATGGCCTGACCGCGCTCAAGAAAGACAATCGCGGCTACGATCTTCGCCAATTGCTGATCGGCGCCGAAGGCACGCTTGGCATCGTCACCGCCGCGACCTTGAAGCTGGTCCCCGCCGTTGGCGTGCGACGGGTCGCTTGGGTCGGCCTGTCATCGCCCGACGCGGCGTTGCGCTTGTTGCGCGCGCTGGAGGACAAGATGGGCGAGGCGATCGAGGGCTTCGAATTGCTCCCCAAGGCCGCGCTCGAGATTGTGCTTCGCTACATACCGCGGACGCGCGCGCCGCTCGCGCAGAGCTGCGACTGGAGTGTGTTGATCGAGGCCACCGCGCCGCTCGGCGCGCCCGATCCTCAGCCCGCGCTCGAGCAGGCGCTCGGCGATGCGCTCGAAGCCGGCCTGGTCGAAGATGCGATGATCGCGGCGAGCGAGGCGCAGGCCGAGGCCTTGTGGCGGATCCGCGACAGCATGGCGGAGGCGGAGAGCAAGGACCGGCAGTCGACCAAGCACGATATTTCGGTCGCGGTCGACGCGATGCCGCGCTTCATGGTCGAGGCCGCGGCGGCGGTCGAGCGCCGCTTTCCGGGCACCAGCGTGATGGCGTTCGGCCATCTCGGCGACGGCAATGTCCATTTCAACGTTCGCGCTCCCGATGGCGCCGCGCCCGATTGGCTTCTGAGCGAGGGTCCGGCGACCAGCTCTTACGTGCATGATCTCGTCACCGCCGCCGGCGGCTCGCTTTCGGCCGAGCATGGCATCGGCCAGGCGCGGCTGAAGGAGCTCGAACGGATCGGCGATCCGACCCGGTTGCGGGCGATGGCGGCGATCAAACGCGCGCTCGATCCTCAGGGGATTATGAATCCCGGCAAGCTCGTGCCGCTTGCAGAAGGCGAGGGCGCGCCATAGACGGTTGCGCTGACCAAGGGCAGCCGCGCGCTGCTCCTTACTTATTCGGAGAATCACTATGGCGACCTCAGCGCCGGCCGCACAATTGCCGCTCTTGTACCAGCAGCTCGAACCGCTTTCGAGCGGCACCCATGGCGCCTTCAAGCTGCGGCCTGCGCAGGCGGCGCCGTTCCTGGCGCAGCATCATGCGATCCCGCTGACGATCGACGAGTTCATCACCTGCCAGCGCTTCTATCCGATCGTTTTTTCGGCAGGCGACAACCCGGTGCCACTGGCGCTGATGGGGCTCAACGAAGGCGTCAACGTCTTCGTCGACGATGAAGGCAAGCCGCGCACCGAGATCTACATCCCGGCCTATGTTCGCCGCTATCCGTTCCTGCTCGCGCGCCTCCGCCCTGACGCCGAGGAGCTTTCGCTCTGCTTCGATCCGACCAGCGACGTGGTCGGTGCCTACGATGAGGGCGAACCCTTGTTCGAGGGCGACAAAGCGAGCGAGACGACCAACGCGATCCTCAAATTCTGCGAGGAATTCGAGCTCTCGGCGCAGCGCACCAACGCGTTCATGAAGGAGCTGATCGACATGGACCTGCTCATCGACGGCGAAGTCTCGATCCAGCCGTCCGACGAGCAGGCGCCCTTCATCTATCGCGGCTTCCGCATCATTGCCGAGGAGAAGATCCGCGAGCTGCGCGGCGACGAGCTGCGCAAGATGAACCAGAACGGCATGCTGCCTTTGATCATCGCCCATTTGTTCTCGCTGCCGCTGATCCGCGAGCTGTTCGGCAAGCAGGCGCAGCAGGGCAAGATCCCGCAGCAAGATCCCGCCATGGTCAACGCCTGACCTGGAGACGCGCCTGACCTGGCCGTTGCCCGTCGGTGGGTTTTGCACGCGGCTCCAGACCGCTCGGAATTCCGACCCGCCATCGCTGAGCCAGGCGAAGCCATTTCAGGCGGTGCCGAGACGTCGCACGGAGGGACGACATGAGTGCGGGTTCCCGGCTAAGCGACTGACTTATAGGGATACTACTGTAATTTGAGTAGCACCTTGAAACGCGTTCCATAGTCCCTTAAATTGACAATGCGTCGCCGCACTCCCCTTGCGGTTGGCGTAACGCCCCTCGTGGGCGTTCCTCCCTGAACCTAGGCCACCTCGCCCACGGGCGAGGTGGTCCTTTTCTTTTCTGGAGCTTTTCGTTCAGGGGGCATTGTTCGGCGACTTGTTGTCCGGCGCCCCGATCGTTCGGCCGCGCCCTGTCCTGCGCCCCTTACTCAGCGGCAATCGCTTGCGGCTCGATCGCCCGGGCAGCCAGAGCGGCCGCCACGTCTTCCAGCAAATGTGCGGTGCGCTCGAAGCCGTCGCCGGGCTCGCGCATGTCGTCGCCCAGATACAGCGAGCGGTCGATTTCGATCTGCAACGCATGAACGCCCGCGGCCGGGCGGCCGTGGCGCGATGTGATGTAGCCGCCGGCGTAGGGAATGTTGCTTGCCGTCTTGAAGCCCGCGCGCTTCGCCGCGGCCACCGCAGCCTCGAGCAGTTCGGGCGCGATCGCGGTGCCGTGCAAATCCCCGAACACGACGTCTGCCTGGCCGGGCGCGTCCTTGCGCGGTGGCATCGAATGGCAATCGAGCAGGATCGCGATGCCGAACCGACGGTGGGCCTGATCGAGCGCGTGCGCCAGCGCGCCATGATAAGGCTGATGGATCTGGGCGATGCGGCGCATGACCTCAGTCCCGTCGATGCGATGCCGCCAGATGCCGCCGGCGCCGGTAATGCGCGCCGGGATCAGCCCAAGTCCGCCGCGCGTTCTCGCCGACTGGACCAGCGCGCCGGCCGGGAGCGGCGGCGAGACGATCGCTGTATCGATCTCGCGCTCGTCGCGGTTGAGGTCGATCTCCGCGCGCGGCCGGCGTGCGACGATCGCCACCGCGCCGGTGCCGAGGGCACGCCAGATCAGCCGATCGACGTAGCGGTCCTCCAGCGATTCAAGCTGGCGCTGGTCGAGCCGGGAGGCGCGCAGCAGCTCTGGCGCATAGTCGCGGCCGGCATGCGGCACCGAAAGGACGACCGGCGAGGCAGGCGCAGCAGGGCCGACACGTGTGTAGGCGAGGGGATCCGCCGCTGGGTCATCCGGTCCGTTGGGAGGCTCGATACCCTCTGCTCCTGCTGGCATTCTCGGCTCCTGCTCAGCCATCCTTCAGACTGCGGGGGGCGCAGCGGCTCGGAAACGGCTCGGATCGTGTCGTGCAGCAATCGCCCGACATGAACCGACCTCTGCTTTTCCTGCTCTAAGACAGGCGATAACCATCGACAATGACAAAGGCCGCATCGCGCGGCTGGAAAATCTTAAGCGCTTGGGGCATAAGAGCGGCGCGCGGGGGCACGCGGGCCCGGCCGCCCATTGGACCAGCTTTCGAGGCGTCATGATCAAGATTCTTCTCGCCGAAGACGACGAATCGATGCGGATCTATCTGACGCGCGCGCTCGAGCGCGTCGGCTATCAGGTGGCGGCGGTCGATCGAGGCACGGCAGCGCTGCCGTTGCTCGAGGCAGAGCGCTTCGATCTCCTCCTCACCGACATCGTGATGCCCGAGATGGACGGCATCGAGCTCGCGCAGAAAGCCGCCGCGATGGCGCCCGCGATGCGGGTGATGTTCATCACCGGTTTTGCGGCGGTCGCGCTGCGCGCCGGCAAGACCACGCCGGACGCCAAGGTGCTCTCCAAGCCCTTCCATTTGCGCGATCTCGTCGCCGAGGTCGACCGCATGTTCCAGAGCGAGGATCAGCACGGCAGGCTGTGACGCGGGGGCCGCCATTAGGCGGTTGCACGCAGGGCAGGGCCCGGTTAAGGACCCGCCCGTGGGCGTGTAGCTCAGTGGTAGAGCACTGTGTTGACATCGCAGGGGTCGCAAGTTCAATCCTTGCCACGCCCACCATTTTCTCCTCCCGATATCATGGTCTTGGGCGCCGAAGCCACGCTGTGCGCAGAATGCAGGATCTTG
>JAQGLH010000363.1 GCA_028293005.1 Alphaproteobacteria bacterium | reverse complement strand
AATTGTAGATGACGCCGTCGCAGTGGCGGCCCGCCCAGTAGCTGGTCTTATCGCCCATCACCGCCATCAAGATCGGCGGCGGAACGTCGAGCTTGAGGCCCAGCGACAAGCCGTTAAGGGTTCCGGCGGGTCCGGAATAGGTGACCGCCTCTCCGCGCCACAGCGCCCGCAGGATCGCGATCCAGTCCTCCAGCAGTTTGAAATTGAGCCGAGCGACACCGGCGGCATCGGACAGCGGATCCTGTCCCCGCCCGATGCCAAGCGCAAAACGGTTTTTCGTCAACAGCGCCATTGTCGAACCATAAGCGGCGACGACGAGCGGATTGCGTAACGGCAGATTCGCGATCAGGCCTGCCGCAATCCCCATCCGGGTGGTATGCGCGGCGGCCAATCCTGAAAGGACCTCGACGTTCTTGGTGTTGAGCCTTTCGGAAATCCACACCGAACCCAGCCCGAGCTCCTCACCAAGCCGCACTTCGTCGACCAGAGCAGTCGGGTCCGAGACGTGGCCCGGCAAAGAATAATAGCCCAGCTCCGGAAATGCTGCGCTCATAGATACCCTCCGGAATGACGCGCCCTATTCAATTTCATCATCGATCCTCGACCCATGTCGCAATGTGCGGAAGCCAGGCGAGATCAACTCTCGACCCCCAGATTTGGCCAGTGGCGTTCGAGCCAAATCCGGGATCGACTGCATCAAACGGGTTTTCCCAATGTTAGGCCCTCTCATCCGGGCAGCCATTACTGGCGGACCGAGAAGCTGACGCCGAAGGTACGCGGCCGGCCCGCATATCGCACTGTGGTATCCAAGACCTTCGTCGCGTTCGTCCAATAATATTTGTCGAACGCATTTCTCACGAAGGCTGTTATGGTCCAACCGCGGTCGGCACTCGATACACCGGCTCGGAAGTCGACCAAGGTATAGCTGTCGATTGCGAGCACCGGCAATTGCCCGAATGCCGCGTTGGTCTTGCTCTGATAGGACAGGTTAGAGCCAAGCATCGCTTCGACATCGCCGACCGGGAAGCGATATTCGGCGTCGGCGATGACCTGGTATTTCGGCGTGTAGGCAAACGGCTCGCCGCCGAAGTTGCCGGGGTCGCCGTAGGAGGTGATATTGATGAAGTCACCGCGGATCTTGCTGTCGATATAGGTCGCACCGGCGTTCAACGTCAGACCCTGGATCGGATAAAGAGTCGCCTGCACCTCCGCTCCCTTAATGCTCGATTTCGGAACGTTGATCAGGGCTTCGAGCGGACCGAACACATTCGGATTGGCAACGACGCGGCCTTTCAGCTGCTTATCCTTGTAATCATAATAAAAAGCAGCCGCGTTAAGCTGCGCCTTCCGGTCGGCCAAGGTCGCCTTAAAGCCGACTTCATACGCCGTCACCGATTCCTGCCTGACCGGATTGAACTGGTTCACATCGGAAGCCGACAGGAGCGGGAAGCTACCCGATTTATAGCCACGGCTGACATTGGCATAGAGCAAGACATCGTCGCTTGGCTTGACGTCGACTCCGAGCCGCCAGGAAACATTGTCCTCGTTGAGCTTCTTCACGACGAGCGGCACCGGTTGCAGGATCGTGCCATCGATCGTGACACAGGCCCCTCGAGCGATCGAGATCGGAGGCAGACCGACCGACCCCCGGATAAAGTTGAGAAGCGCCTGGAAGCCCGGTGCGAGACCGGCGCCGCTGGGCGTGCCATCGTCGTAGGTGCAGCCGTTGAAATCGATTTTGGCGTCGGTGTAGCGGACGCCCGCGTGGAGCGTGATGTTGCGCGCGAGATCATAGTCCACGTTGCCGAACACGGCGGCCGTTTTGAATTTTTGACGCGATTCCTGGTAATAAGTGAAGAACGGCGGCACGCCGAATACAGTCAACTGGTACGCCGGGCCTCCTTCGTCATACGGGCCTTCGTCGTCGCGCTGATGCACTTTCTCATGGTTGTAATTGCCGCCGACGATGAACTGTCCATTGTCCCCCAATTTCCCGGAAAGCCTAAGCTCCTGCGAGAAGGCCTTGATTTCGGCTTTGGTATTGTACGAATAGTTGCGAAGCGAGACGCCATCGGGATCGATTTTCTGCCGGTGCCGATAGTCGGAATAAGCGGTGATCGAGGTCACCGTGAAATCGGAGCCAAGATCGAGTTCCGACCGCAGCGAAGTCTGCCAGAAGCGATGGTCGCGCGACGGATCGACCGAGGGCGACCAATCGGCGGCACGATTATTGTGCGGCGCCGGCGGATAAGTGAACAGCGCCGGCGGAATGAAGGGAATCACCGCCGGGCTGAAGGGGATCACCTGCAACAGCTGGGCGGCGACCTCGTCGCTCTTGTCGATGAAGCCATTCGCATTGAAGACAAAGCGAAGGTTCTTGGATGGGGTGAAATCCAAGGTGAGCCGACCCGTCGTGAAATCGCGGTCGCCGAGCTCATCGTCTCGGGTATAGCTGCGCTGCCACGCACCACCCTGCTCGGTTTTGACGGCGATGCGCGCCTTCACGGTGTCGGACAGGGGACCGCTGACGAAGCCGCCGAGATCGATCGCATCGAAGCGAGCATAGCTGCCATCGAAGCCGTAAGAGAAGCGGTCGGTGGGCTTGGCAGCGATATAGTTGATCGCTCCGCCCGTCGCATTCTGGCCGAACAACGTGCCCTGCGGTCCTTTCAAGACTTCGACGCGTTCAAGATCGAGCGACGCACCGCGCGCCAGTACCGAAAAGGGCAAAGGCACTTCGTCGAGATAGATGCTGACCGTGGGCTTGGCCCCGACCGTCGTCTCGTAGAAGCCGACGCCGCGTAGCGTATAGACGGGGGTGCCGAAGGCGCTCTCGGTATAATTGAAGCCCGGCACCAATTTTACCAGATCCCGCGTGTCGACCACGCCTGCCCGCGCGAGCTGCTCGCCCGTGACCGCCGAAATCGACATCGGCACGTCATTGATCGATTCGTTGCGCTTCTGCGCCGTGACGATGATGTCTGGAACGCCCGCATCGGCGCGCGCGACGCTACCCTGGCTGGACCCTGCGGCCGTTGCCGGATCGGCGCCTTGGGCGATCGCCGCAGCAGCGCCGCAAAGCGCAACCAGAGACACGCCGAATCGAAACGATGCCTTGATAACCATTTGCAACCTCCCCTCTATCGCAGCTTTTCGCTGCATTGTTTTGAGCTGTTCCGTCGTTTGAAAATTATTTGGTCGATGGACTATACCGGGTGTTTATATCTCTTCACCTGCATCGGATTGGTCCCCGTTCTATTTGCGGGAACTCGGCTGATCTTCGTCATTGTCTTTAGTGGGTCGATCTAGCATGCTGGCATGCCAACACAATCGACGGATCTGTAACTCGCACCATCTCCTTCCGACGCAGCTGGTCACCGCTGTGGGTTTTTTTGGTTATACGTGAAGTATATACGTAAAATAGCTTGTCAAGCTGATTCAATCTAGTGGAGGGAGCAGTTGGATGGAATTGGTGCAACCGACCGCGACGAACCGGCTATGCTAGCTCAATTTAACGGCGAAGCGAGCGCTGCCCCGCTGGTCATCGTCTTTGGAATCGTCCCCGTCATTCCACCACGGCCTAAGCTTGCGTCGCAGAAGAGGAAGAGTGATGTCGTTTCTAAAGAAGCTGTTCGGAGGTCGGGAGCCAATGGAAGTCCGGCTGGAGCCGAGCGGGGCACGTTTCATTGTCCCCCCGAGTGAAACGGTTCTGGAACGCGCCCTCAAGCAAGGGCTCGCCTATCCTCACGATTGCACGGTTGGAACATGCGGCTCATGCCGTAGTCGGCTGATCGAGGGCAAGGTCGACGCGATCACCCCCTTTGGCTACACCTTGAGTCGCGAAGAACTCGAAGCCGGTTACATTCTCGCCTGCCAGGCCATACCACGCACCGAGCTGGTGCTCGAGGTGAGTCTCGACGCCCCTTCCCTTCCTGCGGCCAAGACTTTCGAAGCACGGCTGATACGCCTCGACGACCTGACCCATGATATCAAGCGGGCCAGCTTCGAGCTTGACGCACCGCTCGACTATCTCGCCGGCCAATATGTCAACGTCTCTTGGCCCGGAGACGAACGAAGCCGCTCCTATTCGTTCAGCGAGAAGCCTCTGAAGGGCGGCCGCTCGCAGATCAGCACGTTCATCAGGCGTGTCCCGGGAGGGTCGTTCACCGAGCATCTCTTCTCGGGCGATCCGTTCGGCACCCCCTATCGCCTCGACGGGCCGCACGGCAATTTCTGGCTGCGCGAGGGTGACTCCCCGATCCTTGCCGTCGCTGGGGGCAGCGGTCTGGCACCGATCATAAGCCTGCTCGAAGATGCCGCCGCCCGCGGCGTCGCTCGCGATTGCGTCCTACTGTTCGGCGCGCGCACCGAGCGCGATCTTTATGCCGGAGACGAAATTGCGGCAATCGCAGGCGCCTGGAGAGGGAATTTCGAATATCGGCCGATATTGTCCGAAGAGAAAGTGGGCGAAACGAGGCACGGGCTGGTGACCGCGTTCATAGCGCGCGCGCTCGCCGATCTCGGCCAAAACGCGCATGCCTATATGTGCGGACCACCCGCCATGATTGACGCCGGCATCGCGGCGCTGACCAATGAGGCGATCCCGTTGGAGGACATCCATTACGATAAATTCACCGACGCCAGCCACAAGGCCGCGGCATGACGAGCGCAGCGTCGCGGGCCAAAGCGAAAATCGCGATCGTGTTCATAAGTCGCGGGCGATGATATGATCTCGATCGTGCCACTGGCCGGCATCGGCGAGATCGAGCAGGGATGCGACCTTGCGGGCACGCTGTCAGACGCGCTCGTCGCCGCTGGTGCACAACCGACGCAGGATG
>JAQGLH010000411.1 GCA_028293005.1 Alphaproteobacteria bacterium | reverse complement strand
AAGCGCCGCAGCGAGGCGATCGCGCCATTGTAGATGATGACGTCGTCGCGCATGATCCGGGCGCGCAGCGCCTTGCGGATATAGCCTTCGGTGACGAGCAGGCCCGCCGCCTTGCCGTGCTTGCCGGCTGAGAAGACCTCGCGGACCTCGGCGCGGCCGACGACATTCTCGATCATCAACGGCCCAAGCTGGCCCGCCATCGCCGCCTTCACCGCATCGGTGAGGTCGTAGATGACATCATAATATTGCAGCGCGACGCCATCGCGCTCGGCGATCTCGCGCGCCTTGGCATTGGCCCGGACGTTGAAGCCGATGATCGGCGCCCCCGACGCGCGCGCCAAGGTGACGTCGCTTTCGGTGATGCCGCCGACGCCCGAATGGAGCACGCGGACCTTGATGTCCTCGTTCGAGATCTTGTTGACCGCGCTGACGATCGCCTCGACCGAGCCCTGCACGTCGCCTTTGACGACGAGCGGGAATTCGATCGCCTGATTCTCCTTCAATGCCGAGAACATCGTGTCGAGGTTGGCCGGAGCGCTGGTCGTCCGCTTGCGGTCGAGCAGCCCCTGGCGATAGGCGGCGACCTCGCGGGCCCGCGCCTCGTTCTCGACCACCGACATCGTGTCGCCCGCCGAAGGCACGCCCGACAGGCCGAGCACCTCGACCGGAAGGCTCGGGCCGGCTTCCTTCACCTGGCGGCCGCGGTCGTCGATCATCGCGCGGACCTTGCCGCTGATCGCGCCGACGACGAAGATGTCGCCGACCCGCAAAGTGCCGCGTTGCACGAGCACGGTGGCGAGCGGGCCGCGGCCCTTGTCGAGCTTGGCCTCGACCACCGCGCCTTCGGCGGGGCGCTCGGGATTGGCCTTGAGCTCAAGCAATTCGGACTGAAGCTGGATCGCTTCGAGCAGCCCCTCGAGGTTGGTCTTCTTGAGCGCCGAGACTTCGACGTCCTGGACGTCGCCGCCCATCTGCTCGACCACGATCTCGTGCTGGAGCAGCTCCTCGCGAACCTTCTGCGCGTTGGCGCCGGGCTTATCGACCTTGTTGATCGCGACGATCATCGGGACGCCGGCCGCCTTGGTGTGGTTGATCGCCTCGATCGACTGCGGGCGCAGGCCGTCATCGGCGGCAACCACCAGCACGACGATGTCGGTGACATTGGCTCCGCGCGCGCGCATCTCGGAGAACGCCTCGTGGCCCGGCGTGTCGAGGAAAGTGACCTTCGACTTGTCGGGAAGCGTGACCTGATAGGCGCCGATATGCTGGGTGATGCCGCCGGCTTCGCCCGACACGACGTCGGCACCGCGGATCGCGTCGAGCAGCGACGTCTTGCCGTGATCGACGTGGCCCATGATCGTGACCACCGGCGGGCGCGACTCCAGCGTCTCGTGCGCATCGACATCGGCATCGCTCTGGATGTCGACGTCCGATTCGCTGACGCGCCTGATGTTATGGCCGAATTCGGTGACGAGCAGCTCGGCGGTGTCCTGGTCGATCGCCTGGTTGAGCGTCACGACGACCCCCATCTTGAACAGCGATTTGACCAGATCGGCGCCACGTTCGGCCATGCGGTTGGCGAGTTCCTGGACGGTGATCGCCTCGGGAACGACGATGTCGCGGACCTGCTTGGCCTGCGGCCCGGACTGCTGGTGGGCGCGCTTTTCCTTCTCGCGGGCACGCTTCAGCGCGGCGAGCGAGCGGGCGCGGACGCCACCCTCGCCGTCGTCGAGCGCGCGCGTGACGGTGAGCTTGCCCGATTGGCGGCGGTCGACGTGGCCGCGCGCCGGGCGTGCTGGCTCGGGCCGCTTGACGGCCGATTTGGGACGGCCGTGGCCGGGGGCGCCGCGCCCCTCTTCCTCCTCGTCTTCGGCGACCGCGGGTACCGCGGCCGTGGCGGGCTGCGGACGCGCCGCTTCTTCGGCTTGGCGAGCTTGCTCGGCGACTTGCTCTTCGGCCGCGCGGCGCTCGGCATCGGCGCGCTCTTCCTCGGCGCGGCGGTTGTCCTCGGCACGGCGGCGCTCGTCCTCGCCGGCCTGCAGGGCCTGGCGATCCTCGCGGCGGCGCGCTTCCTCGAGCGAGTTCATCCGCGCTTCGTCGGCCTCGCGTAGCAGCTTTTCCTGAAGCTCGCGGCGCGTGGTGGGATCGGTGACGGGACGCGCGGCAGGGCGCTGCGGCGCTGGGGCCGGAGCAGGAGCCGCCTTGGCGACCGGCGCTGCCGGTTCGGGAACGGGCGCAGCTTCGGGCTTGGGCGCCTCGGCCTCTCCCGGACGTCCAAGCACGCGGCGCTTCTTGACCTCGACCACGACGGTGTTCGAGCGTCCGTGGCTGAAGCTTTGCTTCACCTTGCCGGTCTCGACCGTGCGCTTCAGACCCAAAGGTGCGCGCGTGCCAAGCTTCGGCTTATCTGTCGTATCGCTCATTCTTGCCCTTCACTCAAATTCACTCGCCGTCGCATCGGCGACCTTGCCGGCTCGGCAAATCAAAAACATCATTCGTCCGGAGCGCCTAAATCCGCAGATCCGGGCGACCGTGAGATCGATTCCCGCTTCGGCGGGAAGCGCTCTGATCCCTCAAAAGCTCCGATAAAAGCGCGCCACCGATCAAGCAACTGACGGACTCGTGCGGCCGCACCACGCTCAATTATTGCGATATGTACCACATTTTGTCGGCCAAGCGCTATTGACAATATGGCTCTTTCCGCTGGGAAAACCAGCCCTTGGCGATGCTCTTCTTCCTCGCGGCCGCCAATTCGCCCCTCCGCGGGCTCCCCCATGCGGCGCCCCATACGCAGGGCCTGATCGAGCTTGGCCGATCCGTCGGCGCCCGCATCGGCGGCGTGGAGCAGCAGATGAACGTCGCCGCGGCGCGCCGCCGTCTCGATCTTCTCGCTGCCCGTGATCAATGTCCCGGCGCGCGCCTCGAGGCCCAGCCGGTCGAGCAGGGCCTGGCGCAGCGCCGCCTCGATTCGGGCGCCGAGATCCTCGGGAATGGCAAGCTCGCCGGTCTTGAACGCCCGCGCCAGAGCTCCCTTGAGGCGCCCCTTCGCCTGCGCCTCGTCGAGCGCGGCGCGGTCGACGCCGATCCAGGCGCCGCGGCCCGGAGCGCGCGCACGCACGTCGGGCGCGACGCTGCCGTCGGGGCCGAGCGCGAGCCGGATCAGCGCGTCGCGAGCACCATGCGCGCCGGAGAGCACGCATTTGCGTTCCGGCTGATGAGCATCGCCTTGATGCTCACCGCCGTGACGCCCACCGCCCTGATTTCCGTCGCCCTGATATCCGCCGCCCCGATTTCCGGCGCCCCGCCGGCCGCCGCGCTGCCTTTCGGCGCGCGACCCTTCACCGGGACGCCCTTCAACGATGTCGGAGCCGCTCAGGCCGTGCTTGAGGCCCTCCTCGGGGCCCTCATTGGGAGTCTGCCGCAACCGCGCCCTCCCCCTCATCCTCGAACCAGTGCGCGCGGGCGGCCATGATGATCTCGTTGCCCTGCTCCTCGCTGAGGCCATATTCGGCGAGAATGCCGCCCTTGTCCTCGGTACGCGTGCTTTCCTGGCGGCGGCGCGGCTCGTTGCGCTTCTTCGCGACCAGTTCGTCGGTCGCCAAATCGGCGAGATCGTCGAGCGTCTTGATCCCGGCCTTGCCCAGGGTCACCAGCATCTGTTCGCTGAGATAGGGCATCGTCGCCAGATCGTCCGCGACGCCGAGCCCGCGGCGCTCGACTCTCGCCGCTTCCTCGCGGCGATCGAGCGCTTCCTGAGCGCGATTCTGCAGCTCGCCGGCCAGTTCCTCGTCAAAGCCCTCGATCGAGCTCAATTCGTCGACCTGAACATAGGCGACCTCCTCGAGCGCGCCGAAGCCTTCGGCGACCAACAGCTGGGCGAGCGTTTCGTCGACGTCGAGCTCGTTCTGGAACAGCTCCGAACGCTCGACGAATTCGCGCTGGCGCTTCTCGCTCGCATCGGCCTCGGTCATGATATCGATCGCCGAGCCGGTGAGCTGGCTGGCCAGGCGGACGTTCTGGCCGCGGCGGCCGATCGCGAGGCTCAACTGATCGTCGGGAACGACGACCTCGATCCGGCTCTCCTCCTCGTCGATCACGACGCGCGCGACCGTCGCCGGCTGCAGGGCGTTGACGACGAAGGTGGCGAGATCCTCGGACCAGGGGATGATGTCGATCTTCTCGCCCTGCATCTCCTGGACGACCGCCTGGACGCGGCTGCCCTTCATGCCGACGCAGGCGCCGACCGGATCGATCGAGCTGTCGTGGCTGATCACGCCGATCTTGGCGCGGCTGCCCGGGTCGCGCGCGGCGGCCTTGATCTCGATGATGCCGTCGTAGATCTCGGGGACTTCCTGCGCGAAAAGCTTCTTCATGAAGTCGGGATGGGCGCGGCTGAGGAAGATCTGCGGGCCGCGATTCTCGCGCCGCACCGACAGGATCAGCGAGCGGACGCGATCGCCGACGCGGACGACTTCGCGCGGGATCTGCTGATCGCGGCGGATGACCCCCTCGGCGCGGCCGAGATCGACGACGACGTGGCCGAACTCGACCCGCTTG
>JAQGLH010000282.1 GCA_028293005.1 Alphaproteobacteria bacterium | reverse complement strand
CGACGAGCTTTCGACCCGCGATTATCTCGTCGGCGACCGCTTCAGCGTTGCCGACGCCTATCTGTTCACGATTCTGGGGTGGCCCAAGATGGTCGGCATCGACATGGCCAAATATCCGGCGCTGAATGCCTATACCGGGCGCATCGCGCAACGCGAGGGCGTCCAGGCCGCGCTCAAGGCTGAAGGCCTCATCTAAGGCTTTCCCTCCGGCGCCGGTCGAGCGACCGGCGCCGGAGTGCTTAGAGGACCGCCGTGGCGCAACCGTAGATCGGCCGGGCGAGGCCTGCACCAGCACATGGGTGCGATAATCGGCTCGGGGTCCGCAGCCTGGGCCGATTTGCGGCTCACTGTTGCCGAAGACGTCGGCCTGTCCGCACTGGCTTGACGTAAAGCCGGACGTCTACCGGACGCCGGCCTATTTTTTCCGGCACGGGCGTAGCGCCTGACTTGCCGCGTTCCGCCAAAGCGCTCTAGGGGCGGAACAACAACGACAAAGATCAAGGAGAAGGTGAGTGGCTGAAGCATCCAATACGAACGTGGTCGCGGCGGGACGGGTCGTCCTCATCACCGGCGCCGGCCAGGGCATCGGCCGCGTGTTCGCCAATCGCTTCGCAGGCCTCGGTGCGAAGGTCGTGATCGCCGAGATCAACGAGGAACGCGGTGCAGCCGTTGCCGCCGAAGTCGAGGCCGCCGGCGGCTCGGCGCTGTTCGTGAAAACCGACATCGCCAGTCCGGATTCGGTCGAGGCGATGGTGCGTGCGGCCGACGAGAAGTTCGGGCGCGTCGATGTGCTGATCAACAATGCGGCGATCTTCTCGACGATCAAGATGCGCCCGTTCGAGGAAATTCCGTTCGACGAATGGAATGCGGTGATGAACGTCAACGTCACCGGCGTGATGCTCGCCTCAAAGGCTTGCCTGCCTGCGATGCGCCGTGGCGGGTGGGGGCGCATCATCAACATCTCTTCGAGCGTCGTGACGATGGGGCGCCCGCTCTACCTACATTATGTGACCTCGAAGGCGGCGGTGGTCGGCATGACCCGGGCGATGGCCCGCGAGCTCGGTGCCGACGGCATCACCGTCAACGCGATCCTTCCCGGCGCGACGTTCACCGAAGTGGAGCGTGAAACCGTCGTTCCCGAGCAGAAGGCGGCGATCCTGGCGATGCAGAGCATCAAGCGCCATGAGGTGCCGGACGATCTCGCGTCGGTCGCTCTGTTCCTTGCATCGGATGCGTCCGAGTTCGTGACCGGGCAGTCGCTCGCCATCGACGGTGGCATGACCTTCCGCTGATCGACATCCGCGACCGCGCCGAAAGGAGCCGGGTGGTCGAGAAGCGCTGCTTGCGCACGCCTTTCATCGCCACGGCGTAACCTGCCGGCGCGCTCCCGGCACGCCGCGAACACCTTGCAATGGGCTGAGCGCCATGCGATCCCGTCGGGCCGCAGCCTCTTCCAGGATTGAGAGCTGAATGCACACCGCCAGCGCAGCATTGCGATTTTCCCGACCGGTGCCGGCGTGACGGCACCGCCATCAGGCAAGAAGCGCCTCGTCATTGGCGTTACCGGGGCGACCGGCGCGGTGTACGGGCTCCGCTTGCTAGAGATGCTGCGCGAGGAGGGGGGCTGGGAATCTCATCTCATCGTGTCGCAAGCGGGCGCGCTCGGGATCAGCGAGGAGCTGCCGCTCAGCCTGCGTGATTTCGAGGCCCGTGCCGACGTCGTGCACAATGTCCGTAACATCGGCGCGACGATCGCTAGCGGGTCGTTCGCTGCCGAAGGCATGGTGATCGCGCCCTGCTCGATGAAGACGCTCGCGGCGGTCGCGCATGGCTTCGCCGACAATCTCATCGCCCGCGCGGCCGACGTGATGCTCAAGGAGCGTCGTCGCCTTGTCTTGATGGCGCGCGAGACGCCGCTCAACCTCGCTCATATCCGCAACATGGCGGCGGTTACCGAAATGGGCGCGATCGTCTTCCCGCCGGTGCCGGCATTCTACGCCCGGCCGTCGAGCCTGGACGATATCATCGA
This sequence comes from Alphaproteobacteria bacterium, assembly GCA_028293005.1. The sequence goes on along the minus strand of JAQGLH010000282.1, from coordinate 13,031 downwards.
CCACAGCTGTATGCGCGTGCTCGACCTGTTCGGTGTCCATCGCAATCCTGATGGCCGTTGGGCAGGGCTTTCCGCCAGCCGCAAGGTGGCCGGGGAGGGAGCTTGAAAACCGCAGATCCGTCCCGTGCCGCGGGATGAGCTCAAGGAAATACCGCCTCCACCAGCTGTGCGAGCGGCTCGGCCGCACCCGGCTCGTCGATCAGTGCCGCATAGCCGGCTAGGCTCTCCGCCGCCGCTTCCCGCGCGCTCGGCTTTTGCGCCGTTTCGTCCACGCGCAGCGTCCGCATCAGCAGAAGCTGCACGATCCGCTCGCCTTCGAGCTCGGCGGTCTTGACGATTCCGCGACAGGGTTCGCTGACTTCGGGCGTCAGTTGGTAGGCGAGGGGGTTCTTGATCCGCCGCCTGATGCGGCGAAGCGGTTCGACCACGTCGGCCATCCACGGCGCGATCGCCGCGCGCAGGCCGGCGAGCTCGGTGCTTCCGACGACCATCTGGCGCGTTTCGGCGATCCACAGGCAGATCAGCAGCAGATTGACGTCGAACCCGTGGTCGTCCTGCAGGCGCAGGCAGAGATCCTCGATCCCGTCGCGCGCGTAGGTGGCGAGCGAATAGCTCCAGAAGGCGCGTTGGGCCTGTTCGTGGGGGGAATTCGTGGTCATGCGGAGCTCCGTACGATCTGGCCTGGCTTGGGGCCGCTGCCGGGAAGCGCTGCTGTCATCGTCACCAATCGAGCTGAAGCCTCGCCTGCGCGATCACCGGGTTGCGGTCGCGTCCCGCTCGCTTCGAATCGACCGCGATGACGTTGAACATCGTTCGCGCATGCGGGTTGAGGTACCAGTTCAGCCCGGCGGTGTAATTGACTTCCTTGCCGCCGCGGATGGTCTTGTCGTTGAGGTCGAGCCAGCTGACACGCCCGAGAAGCTCGACCGCAGTCTTGCCACGCGGGCGGATCGACGCAAAGCCGCCGCGGCCGGAATCGAACGGGCGCTGCTCGCCCGTCAGCGAATAAGCGAAATAGACGTAGCCGGCGTCGAATCCGAGGTTCTCCGCCGGTGCATGGCGCGTCACGTTGAGACGGACGAATTCGCCCTGCACTGAAAAGGGACCGTGAACGAAGGCGGCCTCGAGGCCGAGCGGCTTCAGGGCCCGCACGTCTCTGATCAGCCCGGTGTCGACCAGCGGATGATCGAATATGAACGCCTCCGGGCGAAGGAAAAGCCGGTAGACCCGGCCATCGGGATCGCGCTCGCCATAGCTGGCGCCGACGTGCAGCAAGTTCGCCCCGCGCTTGATCGGCGAGGCGAACGCGCGCGCGCTCCAGCCCTTGCCCGAATCGTGGAAGCGTTGGCCGAGCGTGCCGCTGAAAACACCGACCGCGGCACCCCAATTGTCATGGTGTCGCGAGACCACGGTGCCCAGATGATAGAATGGCTCGAGCGCGAGCGGGAGGCCGAACTCCATGAAGCTCATCATTTTGGTCGTCGCCATGCCTTCCAGCGCGAACGGCTGATCGTTTTGGCCGATCTCGATATAGGTGTGGTGATCGATCTCGACATGGACCAGCGCGTAGCGCAGCCGCGCCTCGGGCTGAGAATTGCCGAACAGATCCCTGAAATCCCAAAGCATGAAATATTGGACGCCGCCCGGGCCCCCGATTGCGCCGGCAGCACCGAGACGAAAGGTGGTCAGCCGCGCATTGGCCGTCGTCCGGCCCTCGTCGCGGATCAGGCCGGCATCGATGAAGGCGCGCGCGATCGGTCGCAAGGTCACCGCTCCCAGCGTGATCTCGTCCGCCGCGAAAGCGGGCCGTGTCCAGACGAGGCAATAGAGGGCGATCGCAACGGCAGTCGCGACCCGCTTCAGATGTACCAATTTAGCCAAACCTCGACGATGATTGCGCCGGCACCATGATCGACAATCACTGTCTCCCATTTCGGGCTGACGCAGCGGGGGGACGTTTTTTCCATTGCGGAAGCAGTCGGCAGTTACGCATTCGAGTCATACGCGGCCTCTCCGGGGGGCGCTTGTGATGCGGCCTCGCCTTACGATTTTGGGGAATTCATTTCACGTTTGCCAATGGCTGTCCACCATGAACAGACTGCGGGACAAGCGCCTCCGCTCGTTGTCGCCTGATGACGCGGCGAGCGATCGGCACGCGAACTTGTATTTATCCTAGACAGCCATTGATCGCTCGGTAAGAGCGGCGTTTCTCGCAGGCCTTGCGCAATATGAGGATGCGGGGGAGCATCTTCCCGCATGCCTTCCTGATTGTCTTGGGCTCGGCAGGCGGCGGCTCGGAAGCTGTCGTGCCGGTTGCGACCGGCGGCGATGGCCGTCGTAAAGAGGAGTTTGGAAGCGCAATCATGGCCCAAACCGAAGTTCCAGCAGCGGCGGCGCAGGACGTGCAGTCGCCGATTCCCGCGATGGCGGACGGCCTGCCGGTGCCTCAGCGTTTCTGGGCTTCGATCTCATCCTGGCTCGCGGCGATCGTTACCGTCATCGACGGTGGGCTTGTCGCCGTCGCGCTGCCGTCCATCGCCCAGAGCATGGGCACCGACGATGTCGCCTCGACCTGGGTCCTCAGCGCGTGTCAGATCGCCACCACGATCGCTCTGTTGCCCGCCGCCGCACTGGGCGAAATCATTGGTTACCGCCGCGTCTTCCTCGCTGGGCTGGGTCTGCTCGCCGTATCGAGCGCGGCCTGCGCGCTGGCCGGCGACCTGACCACGCTAGCGATCGCACGCTTCTTCATGGGATTGGGGATGGCCGGCTGCATGGGCCTCAGCGGAGCGATGGTACGCTTGACCTGGCCCTCCAACCAGCTCGGGCGCGGGGTCGGCTACCTCGCGCTCGCCGTTGCGGTCGGATCGGCCGCCGGCCCCAGTGTCGCGGCGGCGATCCTGACCGTGGCGGAATGGCCGTGGATCTTCGCTTGCACGATCCCATTCACCTTGCTGTCGATCGTGATCGGGATGCGCTGCCTGCCGCACTCGCACCGCGCGAAGCGCCGCTTCGACGTCACCGCTGCGCTGCTCAACGCGGTCGCATTCGGCGCCATTTTTCTCGCTTTGTCGCAAGTTGCGCACGGCCAGGTCTCGATCTGGACCGGGATCGCATTGTTGATCGGGGTTGTCGCCGGCACGGTGCTGATCAAAAGCCAGTGGCGCCAAACCCACCCGCTGGTGCCGCTCGATCTGATCCGCATCCCGGTGCTGCGGCGGACCTATATGATTTCGATCTTTTGCTTTGCCGCGCAGATGGTTTCGTTCGTGGGGCTGCCTTTCTACCTGCAGGCACGTTTCGGCCTCTCACCGCTCGAGATCGGGCTGGTGATCACGCCGTGGCCGGTGGCGGTGATGTTCACCGCACCTTGGGCGGGGCGTCTGGTCGAACGCCATCACGCCGACACGCTCGGCGGGATCGGCCTGGTCTGCATGGCCACGGGGCTGATCCTCGTTGCGATCCTTCCCGAACATGCGTCGCAGCTCGACATCGCCTGGCGCCTGGCGCTGTGCGGCGCCGGCTTCGGCTTTTTCCAGGCGCCGAACAATCGCACGATGCTCGGCGGGGCGCCGCGTGAGCGCAGCGGCAGCGCGGCCGGAATGCAGGCGACATCGCGGCTGTTCGGACAAACGATGGGCGCGGTGCTCGCCGCTTTGGTCTTCAGGATCACGCCGGCGACCAGCTCGACGCCGCTCAACCTGGCGGCGGCGATCGCGGTCGCCGCCGCCTTCATCAGCTTTTCGGGTGCCGTTCAGCGCCGCAAATTGCGCACGGCATGACGACAGTGGCGCGGCGGCGTGCGGCGTCGCCTCCTCGGCTACGGCTTATTTCCGCAACCGCCGTCGTCATCCGATGCCGGGTTCGAAAGCGCGGGCAAGCACGAACCACAGACTCATCGACGTCCTAAGCGGCTTAACAATAACAGGAAATTCGATCTGCCCTCGACGGCATAACTCATGGGGAAATAGGTTGTCCGCCTTAGACGAATATGCAAACATGTCGTCATAACAATAAGAACTGTAATCTAGGGGAGCGATTATGAGGGCAGGGACTCGTCTATTCCTTTGTTGGTTGAAAATGGCGGCGGGCAGTGCGGCTCTATGTGCCGCAGGCACCTCTTGGGCACAGGCTTCGAGCGGCCCGGCTGACGGGGTCGGCGAGGGCGCGATGCCGACCGGCGTCACCACTCCCGCGGCGTCGCCGCAGCCCGACGCGGACCAGGGCGGAATCGCCGATATCGTCGTCACCGCGACCCGCCGCGAGGAGCGGCTGCAGGACGTGCCGGTGACCGTGACCGCGATCACCGGTGATGCGTTGACCGCGGCAGACATCTCCAACGTTCGGACGCTCAACCAGATCGTCCCGGGCTTCACCGGCGGACGCGGGGGCGGCGCCTTCTTCCCGGTCATTCGCGGTGTCGGCTCGACCGGCATTTCGGTCGGCGACGAACCCAACGTCGCCCTCTATGTCGACGGCGTGTATCAGCCGGACGCGGTGGGCAATTGGGTGGACCTTGTCGAGGTCGAGCGTGTCGAGGTGCTGCGCGGGCCGCAGGGGACGGTGTTCGGCCGCAACGCGACAGGCGGTCTCGTCAACGTCATCACGCCTGATCCGAGCTTCAATTTCCGCGGGCGGGTGGGTGCGCGTTATGGCCGGCTGCGCAACGATGCGGGCGACCTTGACCTGCGCGGTTACGTCACCGGGCCGCTGAGCAGCACGCTGGCGGCCGATCTCGCCGTCAACTACTCGCACACCGAAGGCTATGTCAAAGACCTCGTCCGCGGCAGCGACAACCTCGGCAAGGACGAGGTCGTCAACATCCGCGGCAAGCTGTTGTTCAAGCCGAGCGACACCGTCAAGTTCGTCCTGACCGGGTCGTTCATGGACCGCAGCGGCTCGCCCAACGTGCCGCAGCCGTACAAGAACAACACCCTCGGCGCGACATTCCCGGGGGTGATCCTGCCGACCGGGCCCTGGCAGGGCTCGTTGACCGAGGACACGGTGCTCGACGTCAGGCGCTACAATGCCTCGTTCCAGGCCCAGTTCGAGTTCGAGCATTTCAACCTCGAGACCACGAGCGGCTATTCGGATCTCGATTTCTTCCAGCTGGGCGATTCGGATTCGACCAACATCTTCCTCGAGAGCTTCCCGGCGCGCCTGCTGTCCAAATCCTTCTCGCAGGAAGTTCGGTTGCTCTCGAATGGGTCCGGCCGGCTGCAGTGGATCGTCGGCGGCTATTTCTTCGACCTCAACGGCAAATCGCCGTTCTCGTTGATTTCGCGGCGGCCGGCGACCGGCGTCACGTCGCGGGTGTTCAACTCGACGCTGACAACCCGGTCCTATTCGGGCTTCGTCGAGGGCACCTACGAGGTGGCTTCCGATCTCTTCTTCACCGCCGGCGGGCGCTACACGACCGAGGATCGCACGTTCAGGCAGGTGCTCAATGGCCGCGACGTGTTCGGCAAGGTCAAATCGACTTTCGACAAATGGACCTATCGCGGCGCGCTACGCTACAACTTTGCCAAAGATGCGAACATCTACGCCAGCTACGGCACCGGCTTTAAGAGCGGCGTCTACAACATGTCCGGCCTCTCGCCGGTTCCGGTGAAGCCGGAGAACATCAAGGCGGCCGAGGTCGGCATCAAGGCGGATCCCGCTGATTGGCTGCGCACCAACCTGGCGATCTTCCATTATGATTATAAGGATCTCCAGGTGCAGGCGAAGGATACCGCCGGCCCGGGTTATCTCCTTCAGAATGCGGCGACTGCGGAGATTTACGGCGGCGAGCTCGAGCTGACCGCGCAGGCGACGCCGGATCTGATGCTGCGCGGATCGGTCGCTTATCTGCATGCGCAATATGACAAGTTCGCCGCCGCCCAGAGCTTCATTCCCTTGCCGGTCGGCGGCAACACCGTCGTGACCGCCGACGCGTCTGGAAAGCAGCTCGGCCGTGCGCCGAAATGGACCGTCAACGTCGGCGCGGAATGGGGCCACGATCTCGCCGGGGGGCGCTTCGGCGCATCGACCAATGTCTTCTACAGCTCAAAGGTCTTCTACGACTTCCAGAACGTCTTTTTCCAGCCATCATATGTCCTGTGGAATGCGCAGCTTTCCTGGACGACCGCCGACGAGCGCTGGCGCTTCACGCTTTCGGGTACCAATCTGACCAACGAACAAGTGTACCAGCAGATCAGGCCGAGCAACGTCGGCACCGATGCTTTCTACGAAATGCCCCGGCGCGTGACCATTGGCGCGGAGATGCTGTTCTAGTGGCGGAAAGCGCGGTTTGCCGCTAGAAAGGCGAGCTGCCGCAAGGTTGTGAATATGCGGGCCGTTCAGCGCAGCCGGAGAACGCATTGGCCCATATGGGTGTCGGTGCGCGCCGGCTGCGGCCAGAGTCGGCTCGAGATAAGTACGTGAATTGAAAAGTAACTGAACCAGGTTTCGAGGAGCAGCAAAGAGTGCCGAAGATTAATGTCAATGGAGTCGAGCTCAATTACGTCGATCGCGGGCAAGGCGATGTTCTGCTCCTGATCCACAATGTCGTCGCCAATATCACCACCTACGAGCAGAACATCGCGGTCCTCGAGAAGCATTTCCGGGTGATCGCCTGCGACCTTCGCGGTCATGGCGAGACCACCCAGCACGACGAACAGGCCGGCGCCAAGGAATTCTACACGTTCGACAATATCGCCGAGGACATCACCCAGCTCCTCGCGCACCTCAATGTCGATCGTTTCTCGATCCTCGGCCAGGCCTATTGGGGCGTCAGCACCGCCGCGCACGTCTTCGCGCGCCACGCCGACAAGGTCGACGGCATCGTCTTCGCCTCCTGTGACCTGCTCGCCACCGACGAGGGCGCCGAGCCGTTCACCGTATTGGGTGAGAAGGCGGTCGCCAATTTCCGCAAGATGATCTCGCTTGCCCGGGAGAAGGGCATGATGGGCGTCTATGAGGAGCGGCTCAACTCGCAGACCTTCTGGGGCCCGACGGTGCTCAACAGCCCGGAGATCCTTGAGCGTTTCGAGGTCATGCACCGCAACACCTCAGCCGTGGCGTTCGCCAATTTCCCGCACTTCAGCAAGACCAAGCTGGCCGAAGTCCTAGCCAAGATCGAGCAGCACAAGCCGGCCGTGATGATGCTGATGGGCGTAGAGGACTCGCATAACGACCCGATGATGGCCAATATGCGTCGCATGATTCCCGATATCCATATCGCAATCCTTCCTTATTGCGGCCATTATCTGGCGATTGAAAATCCGCAGGATTTCAACGCCGCGGTCTATAACTTCATGTCCGGCGCGTTGCGGCGTCGGTCATCGTAGGAGATGTAGAATGATCGACCTCTTCGATATCCGCTATGTTCGCCTCGGCACCAGAGACCTGGAGGGCACGTCGCGCTTCATGACCGAGATCATCGGGCTCGAGCTCGTCCGGCAGATCGACGTGCCGGGCTATAAGGCGAACTATTTCAAGAGCGATTCACGCGATCATACGCTCTGCTGGTTCGAAGGGGATCCTGACGATCATACCGTCGGCTTCGAGCTGAACCGCCCCGAGGAAATCGACGTGGTCGCGGCTCAGCTCGAAAATGCGGGCTATCCTGCGCGTTGGGGAACGCCCGAGGAGTGCGAGCTGCGGCGCGTGCGCAGCTTCATCTCCACGGTCGATCCCAACGGCAACAAGATCGACATCGTCGCGCGTCCGTTCCACAGCGCGAAATTCTATCATGGCACGCGCGATGCCGGCATCACCGGCTTCAGCCACATCGGCCTGCATACGCGCGATCCGATCGCTGCCGAGGAATTCTGGACTCGCCTGCTGAGCGCGCGGGTCAGCGACTGGATCGGCGATCTGGCGCTGTTGCGGGTTTCGACCGTCCATCACGCGATGGCGCTGTTCCCGTCGCCGCGGTCGGGCGTGCAGCACATCAACCACCAGGTGAAGTCGATCGACGATGTGATGCGGTCCTACTACTTCCTCAAGGAGCGCGGTGTTCCGATCCAGTTCGGGCCCGGGCGCCACATCACCTCGACGGCGATGTTCCTCTATTTCGAGGGTCCCGAGGGCATGACGTTCGAATATTCGCACGGAGTGGGCCACATCCTGCCCGAGCAGGAAGCGAGCTATCGCCCGCGCCAGTTTCCGATCGATCGTTATTCGATCTGCTATTGGGGCGCTTTGCCGCAGGGCCGTTCGTCGTTCGATTCATTGAAGCCGGGGCAGCCCGCGCCCGAGGCGATCGAGAATATCGTCAGCCCGGAGCAGCTGATCGCGTCGGATTCCGAGCTGCTCCAAGCCGGCAGCAAGACCGACGCTTAGGCGAGGAACTGGGCGACCGGACGTGATTTCGGGGGCGTGATTTCGCCGGCGGCGGGGCGGGCTTTTGAAGGCCGCTGCGCCCCGGCGGGTTGAGCAATCGCAAGATATATTGATCGGGAGAGACACAATGGCGACCAGCATCTCAACCGCGAGGATGCGCGATGCGGACAAAGCTTCGCATGACAGCTTCGAGGACCTCTATCGGCCGGGCAAGGTCCATTCCGCCATCTACACGTCGCCGGATGTGTTCGAGGCGGAGATCGAGCGCATCTTCCACCGCACCTGGCTGTACATCGGCCACGAGAGCGAGGTTCCGGAGCCGGGAAGCTTCCAGACGCGGACGATGGGACGCCAGCCGGTTCTGCTGGTTCGCGGCAAGAGCGGCAAGGTCAACGTTTTCATGAACCGCTGCCGCCACCGCGGCAGCGTGGTCGCGGAGACCGAGTGCGGCAAGTCCGCTTTCTTCAAATGCTGGTGGCACGGCTGGGTCTATGACTCCGACGGCAAGCTGGTCGACGTGAGCAGGGACGATGCTTATCCGGAGGGCTTCCGCGAAGAGATCGGCGGGTTGTCGAGCCCGCCCCGCGTCGACAGCTATCGAGGCTTCGTGTTCGCGAGCCTCAGCCCCGAAGGCAAGGATCTCAAGGAGCATCTCGGCGCCGCTTCGAAGATGATCGACTATCTGGTCGATGCCTCGCCGATCCAGCAGATCCAGGTCGGCCCGAACGTCAGCCGGACTAAATATAAGGGCAATTGGAAGTTCATCGGCATGGACGGCTACCATCCCGAGATCGTCCACGCCTCGGTGTTCCAGGTGTTCAAGCAGAAGGTCAACACCGGCCTCGGCTCGACCCACCGCGGCAACGTGCTTTCAGACAAGTCGAGCTCGCGCACGCGCGGCCTCGGCAACGGCCATTGCATGCTCGACTATCGTCGTCAGCGCCGCGACAATCTCGACGCTTATCTCGAGTTCCTCACCACCGTCTCCGGCGGCACCGAATATATCGAGACGATGCGCGGCACCTATGACGAGGAACGCGCCAACGACCTGCTGGCGGTCGCCGGCGATGCCCATGTCGGCATTTTCCCGAACATGCAGATCGTCACCAACCACGTCCGCATCCTCAATCCGCTGGCGATGGACGAGACGCAGATCGTGATGTGGCCGGTCAAGCTGCTCGGGGTTCCCGAGGGCGTCAACCAGATGCGGATGCGAGCGCACGAGAGCTTCTACGGCGCGGCATCGGGCGGATCGCCCGACGACGCCGAGGTGTTCGAGCGCGCGCAGCGCGGCCTCCAGGCGAGCGTCGATCCCTGGATCGATATCTCGCGCGGCATGAACCGCGAAGTCGTCGACGTTGACGGGACTATCGTCGGCCAGGCGTCGGACGAGGTTCCGCAGCGCGAGCAGATGCGCGAATGGGCGCGCCTGATGCAGGGCTGAGGCGTTTACGAATAAAAACAGACGAGGGGATCGCTTCAGGTGAGTGAGAGAGAAGACGCCTATTTCGAGTTCAAGCAGTTTCTGTACCACGAAGCGCGGTTGATGGATGACAGCCAGTACAGCGACTGGCTGTCGTTGTGGCACAGCGAATGCCTTTATTGGGTCCCGCTCAACAACGAGGGCGAGGATCCCGCCAACAGCATCTCACTGATCTACGAAGATCGCGGGAGGCTCGAGGATCGCGTCATGCGCCTCAACAGCAAGGTCGCGCTCGCGCAGTCGCCGCAATCACGGCTGATGCGGTCGATCTCGAACATCATCCTCACCTCGGCGACCGAGGACAGGCTGGTCGGCACGTCGCAGTTCGTCTGCGGCGAGGTCCGCTATGACCAGCAGAATGTGTGGTTCGGAAGGAACGAGCACGAGCTGGTGCGCACCCCCGAAGGGCTCAGGATCGCGAAGAAGAAGGTCGTGCTGCTCAAGAATGATTCGACCACCGGAAATCTGAGCTTTCTTATCTAGGACGATTTCGTCGTCCACGCATGATCAACCGGGGCGCAACCAACAAATGGCCCCTGAGCCAACGAAGAGGATGTCACCGGTGACTGCTGAAAGCGCTCGGCTGCCAAGGATCGGGATCATGATCGGCGATCCCGGCGGGATCGGTCCGGAGGTGGTGCTCAAGGCGCTCGCCACCGGGGAGCCGTCGAAATTGTGTATCCCGATCCTCATCGGCAAGAAGCACGTCCTCGACCGCACTTTGAGCGCATGCGGCATCGACCTCCCGCTGACGATCGTCGGCTCGGTGTCCGAGGCCGACGATGTCGACGGAATCGCGGTGCTCGAGGTCGGCGACCTCCAGCCGGAACATTATGATTTCGCTCGGTCGAGCCGCGAAAGCGGCGACGCGGTCTGGGCGTGGCGCGAGAAAGCAGTCGCGCTCGCCGAGCAAGGCGAGACCGATGGCTGGGTGATGGCGCCGATCGACAGCGGCTCGCTCAAGGCGGCGGAGCGCAGCGCCGACGATTTCCTGCCCGAGGAATCCTATCTGTTGCGGCTGAGCGGGCCGCTGCGCATCGTTCCTTTGTCCGAGCATATCAAGCTGAGCGAGGTGGCTGCAGCGGTGACCCCGGACAAGCTCGTCCATGTCATCCACCTCCTCAACGACAATCTCGAGCGCTGGGGCCTCAAGGCACCGCACATTGCCGTCGCCGGCATCAATCCGCACGCGATGTTCGACGAGGACAGGGAGCGCGTGCTGCCCGGCGTCGAGCGCGCGCGCGCCGAAGGGCTCAACGTGTCGGGCCCCATCGCGCCCGATTCGGTCTTCCGCCACGCGGTCGAGGGCAAATATGACGCGATCGTCACGATGTACCATGATCAGGGCCAGATCCCGCTCAAGACGAGTGCCTTCGAGGGGGCTTGCACCGTGTTCATGGGCATGCCCTATGTGACGGTGACGGTGCCGCACGGCTCGGCCTACGAAATCGCGGGCAAGGGTCAGGCGCAGCATCTCAGCATGCTGGCCGCGATAACCACCGCTGCGCGGCTGGGCAGGAAGGGCGATTTCTCGCTGGCCTGATCCGCTTCGGTCCTCTTGAGTAAGATCGGGTTCTGATATGTCGACACAAGGGATTGCGGAAGGTCAGCTCCTGCCAGCCGAACCTGCAAGCGAAGTGCAGGGTCCGAAAAATCCGTGGTGGATCGTGATCGCGATGGTGTGCGGCCTTATGGTCGGCGCGGGCACCGTTATTCATTATGCGCTCGGGCCTTTGATCAAGCAGCTGAGCGCGGACTACGGCTGGTCGCGCGGGACAGTCTCCGGCGGCATTTCCTGCGCGTTCATCGGCGCTTCGATCTCGTTCGTCAGCTTCGGCATCCTCGTCGACCGCTGGGGGCCCCGCCCGGCGGGGCTGCTGTCGGTCGCTCTGATGGTCGTGCCGTTGCTGCTGATGACTCAGATCAGCGAGCCCTGGCACTTCTATCTCGCGATGCTGGCCTTCGGCACGTTCGCGGGCGGCGCCACCGCGACTCCCTACATCAAGGCGATCGCCGCGCGCTTCGAGCAGCGGCGCGGCCTTGCAATGGGAATCGGCGCTGCCGGCGTCGGGCTGGGCGGCATTCTCGTCCCGCAATATATGAATTACGTGATGGAGCATCACGGCTGGCGTCCGGCGATCGTCGGCATGGCCGTGATCGTCGTCGCGGTCTCCGTGCCCGCCTTGTGGTTCGGTCTCGCCGGCGTCAAGGCCGCGCCGCGCGAGCCCAAGCCCGCCGCCGGCGCCGCTCCGGCTTTCTCGCTGTGGCGCTCGCGCTCCTATCTGATCATAGCCGGGTCGATCGCCCTGGTCTCGTTCGCGATCAACGGCATCGTCGTCCACGCGGTGGCGCTGCTGACCGACAGGGGCGTGTCGGCCGGCCATGCCGCGACCGCGATGTCGGGCGTGGCCGTCATGAGCACCATCGCGCGCGTCGTCGGCGGCTATCTGATGGACAGGTTCTTCGCCCCGCTCGTGACCGCAATATTGTTCCTGCTGGTCGCGGTCGGTGTCACTTTGCTGATCGTCGGCGGAACGGGCGTCACCGCATTCGCCGGGCTGCTGCTGGTCGGCTTCACCTTGGGCGCCGAAGTCGATGCGATGAACTATCTGATCAGCCGCTATTGCCCGATCAACGTCGTCGGAAAGGCGATCGGCGTCACCTTCGCGATCTTCACTTTGTCGGGAAGCGCGGCGGTATGGGTGCTCGGCAAAGGCCACGACATGTTCGATTCCTATGTCATTCCGTTGATCTTTGCCTCGATCCTCGCCGTCCTCTCGGCGTTCCTCGTCTCGCGGCTGGGGCCCTATACCAACGAGGCGCGCGGTCACTGACGTTTGATCGCGCGGCGCTCGTTCGCCCGGAACGGCGGGCGGGGCAGGGCTCTTGTTCGAAGCTGACCACCGGTATTCCGCGCGCCGGCGTGTCGCGATCTTACAAGACTGCATATTTGTGCAACCCGTTGCCTAATGATTGACAAAAGCTTGTTCTGGCGCGATATTTGTCGCAGTCGAGGCCGACGCAGCGAAGTCGTCGGCGGATTCGTGACATGGAGCTAGACCTTTGATCCGAAGAGGGAAATTCTCTAATCTACGCGCGCTTCCGGTGCGCGCGGGAGTGGCCTGAGCATGGGTGTCGCAATGGGGTTCGAGAAGGCGACGGCGCGCGATCTTCACCAGGAGGTCGAGGATCTGGTGGCGCGCCATGCCGAGCTGATCGACGA
>JAQGLH010000227.1 GCA_028293005.1 Alphaproteobacteria bacterium | reverse complement strand
CCGCCGGTGACGGCGCGGCGCCAACCGGGGCCGCGGCCGGTGCCGCGCGCGACGTCGGCGAACGGATCGCCGCGCTCGCTCCAGTTCGCGCGCCACAGCGACTCGCCGCCGCTCATCGTCGTCTCGTGGGTGACATGCGCGTCGGGCAGCTCGGCGACGAAGCGCGACGGGATCGACGAGGTCCACTGGCCGTAGATCCGCCGGTTGGCGGCATGGACGATCGTGCAGCGATGGCGCGCGCGCGTGATCGCGACATAGGCGAGGCGGCGTTCCTCCTCGAGGCTGGCGTTGCCGCCTTCGTCGAGCGCGCGCTGCGAAGGGAACACGCCTTCTTCCCAGCCGACGAGGAACACGGTGCCGAATTCGAGGCCTTTGGCGGCGTGGATGGTCATGATCGTCACCGTCTCGGTGTCGCGCGCCTCGTCATTCTCCATCACCAGGCTGACGTGCTCGAGGAAGGCGCCGAGCGTCTCATATTCCTCCATCGCACGAGTCAGCTCGGTGAGGTTCTCGAGCCGCCCGGCGCTCTCCGCCGAACGGTCCGCTTGCAGCATCGCGGTGTAGCCGGATTCGTCGAGCACCAGCCGTGCCAGCTCCGCGTGCGACAGCTCGTCGAGCCGCGCTCGCCAGCGCGCGAAATCGCCGACCAGATTGCCCAATGCGCGGCGCGCCTGCGGCGTCAGCTCATCGGTGTCGAGCATCTGCGCGGCGGACGACAGCAGCGGCGAGCCGATCGTGCGCGCGAAGCTGTGGATCTTCGCCATCGCCTTGTCGCCGAGCCCGCGCTTGGGGGTGTTGGCGATCCGCTCGAACGCGAGATCGTCGGCCGGTTGCGCGATCACGCGCAGATAGGCGAGCGCGTCGCGGATCTCGGCGCGCTCGTAGAAGCGGAAGCCGCCGACGATGCGATACGGCAGACCGATCGCGATGAAGCGATCCTCGAGCTCGCGCGTCTGGACTTGCGCGCGTACCAGGATCGCGACCTCCTCGAGCCGGCCGCCGCGATGCTGGAGCGTCTCGATCTCCTCGCCGATCCGCCGCGCTTCCTCGGGCCCGTCCCAGACGCCGATCACGTTGAGCTTCTCACCCTGCGCCTCCTCGGTCCACAAGGTCTTGCCGAGGCGGCCGCTGTTGTGCGCGATCACCCCCGAGGCGGCGCCGAGGATATGCGGCGTCGAGCGGTAATTCTGTTCCAGGCGAATGATCTTGGCGCCGGGGAAATCGTGCTCGAAGCGCAGGATGTTCGCCACCACGGCGCCGCGCCACGAGTAGATCGACTGATCGTCGTCACCGACGCAGCAGATGTTCTTGCGCTCTTGCGCGAGCAGTCGCAGCCAGAGGTACTGCGCCTGGTTGGTGTCCTGATATTCGTCGACCAATATATATTTGAAGCGCTGCTGATAGGTTTCGAGGACGTCGCGGTGCGTCCGCAGGATCGTCAGCATGTGCAGCAGGAGATCGCCGAAGTCGCAGGCATTCAATGCCTTCAGCCGTTCCTGATAGCGCGCGTAAAGCTCGCCGCCGCGGCCGTTGGCATAGGCCTGGCTTTCGCCGGCATCGACCTGCGCCGGCGTCCAGCCCTTGTTCTTCCACTGGTCGATCAGGCCGGCGAGCTGGCGCGCGGGCCAGCGCTTCTCGTCGAGGTCGGCTGCCGTGATCAATTGTTTCAGGAGCCGGAGCTGGTCGTCCGTGTCGAGGATCGTGAAATTTGATTTGAGCCCGACCAGTTCGGCATGCCGCCGCAGCATCTTCGCCCCGATCGCATGGAAGGTGCCGAGCCACGGCATCCCCTCGACCGCATCGCCGATGATCCGCCCGACCCGCTCGCGCATTTCGCGCGCGGCCTTGTTGGTGAAGGTGACCGACAGGATTTCCGACGGCCACGCGCGGCGCGTCGCGATCAGATGCGCCAGCCGCGCGGTCAGCGCCGCCGTCTTGCCGGTCCCGGCTCCGGCAAGCACCAGCACCGGACCCTCGGTGGTCAGCACCGCGTCGCGCTGCGGCTCGTTGAGGCCGCGGATGTAAGCGGGTTCGGCGGAAGGGGCGGGGGCAGGCTCGGTCACAGGTGAACAGTTAGGGAACGTAAGGAGGGAAGACAATGCGTGAAATCCTCGCCGGCCGGGGCGAGGGGACCCACCGTCAGGGCGGTGCAGGGCTGCCGGCCCAACCCGCGCCGCCGCGCCGCGGGGCTAGAGCGGTAGGCGGCAGGAATTGGCACGCCCATTCATCAGCACGACGCTAACCGGTTGTTCGGACCTTGGTTTTAATCAGGCCGACGGAGGCGGTAGAATGGCAGCTAAATGTTCCGGGTGCAGGGATGGTACGGCGTTGCCGTTCGCGATCCGAACGGCGTTCCAGCCGGTCGTAGATCTGAAAACCGGCAATCCTTATGCTTATGAGGCCCTGGTGAGGGGCCCCAATGGAGAAGACGCGGCCAGTGTGCTTGCGCAGGTGACTCCGGACAACCGCTACGCTTTCGACCAAGCGTGCCGGGTTGCAGCAATCCGTGAAGCGATCGCTGCCGGCATTCTCGACACCGGAGCGTCGCTGTCGATCAACTTCCTGCCCAACGCCGTCTATTCGCCGATGGCCTGCATCCAGCTGACATTGCAGACCGCGCGCGAGACCGGCCTCCCGCTCGACCGGATCATCTTCGAGTTCACCGAAAACGAGCGGATCGACCCGGACCATCTCAGCGCCATTATTCATGCTTACCGCGAGATCGGCTTTCGCACCGCAATCGACGATTTCGGCGCCGGCCATTCCGGGCTTGCTCTGCTCGCCAACCTCCAGACCGACATCATCAAGCTCGATATGGAACTCGTTCGGGATATCGACACCAGCCTGTCCCGCCGCATCATCGTCGCCGCCGTGCTCCGGCTCGCGCGCGAGCTCGGCCTCAAGGTCGTGGCGGAAGGGGTCGAAACCGGGGCGGAGCTGGCTGCGCTCGCCGCTGCCGGCGTACGTTATGTCCAGGGATATCTGTTCGCCAAACCGAGCTTGGGGAGCCTTCCTCCCTTGTCGCACACGGTAGCCACAGCCTTAGCGGCTTGAGCGCGTGCGGGCAGGGCCTAAATGTCCCGCCGGAACAGCGTTAGATAAGCCTTGCCGAACCTCCGCTCCGCTTCGATCGTGAAGCCCGGTGGCGCCTCAAGGGGAGTGCCGTCGCTCTCGATGCTGACGAGGCCGCCGGTCGCGACCCATCCCGCATTGCAGATCCGCTTCAGCGCCATTTCGCCAAGGCCGCTCTTGTAGGGCGGGTCGAGGAAGACGAGGTCGCACGGCCGCGCCGGGGGATTGGCATATTCGACGGACTGCGATTGGATGTGCGTGCGGTCGCCGGCACCGAAGGCGGCGATGTTGCGCTGGAGCGCGGCAATCGCTCCGCGCTCCTTCTCGACGAACAGGCAATGCGCGGCACCGCGCGACAATGCTTCGAGCCCAAGCGCCCCGGTGCCGGCGAACAGGTCCGCCGCGTGCAGCCCCTCGAAGCTGCCGAGACGGCTGACCAGGATCGAGAACAGGCCTTCGCGCGCGCGGTCGCTGGTCGGGCGCGTGTCGCGGCCCTCGGGAGCGCTGAGCGGACGGCCGCGCCATTCGCCGGCGATGATCCTCATTTGCCCGAGATGGTCCTTATCTGAGAGTCTTGCGGAACATCGCGAGGTCGTGCTCGCGAATCTCGTCGACTGCACCGCGCGGCAGGTCGCCAAGCGCGAACGGCCCGTAAGCGGTGCGGATCAGCCGCGACACCTCCAGGCCGAGATGCTCGAGCACCCGCCGTACCTCGCGGTTCTTGCCTTCGGCGAGCCGCATCTCGATCCAGCCGTTGCGGCCGGTGCGCCGCTCGAGATTGGCGTCGATCGGGCCGTAGCGCATGCCTTCGATCTCGACGCCGTGGATCAACTCCTCGAGCTGCGCCTGGCTGACGTTGCCGAACACGCGCGCGCGGTAGGTGCGATCGACTCCCGTCGAGGGCAGCTCGAGCTGGCGCTTAAGGCCGCCGTCGGTGGTGAGCAGCAGCAGTCCTTCGGTATTCATGTCGAGCCTGCCGACCGGGATCAGCCGCGGCAGATCCATTGGCAGCCGGTCGTAGATCGTCGGGCGCCCCTTGGGATCGCTCGCCGCGGTCAGTACGCCGACCGGCTTGTGGAAGCGGAACAGCCGCGCCGAGCCGGGCGCACCCACCGGCTTGCCGTCGACGGTCACGCCCTTGAGCGAGGACAGCAAGGTCGCGGGTGTCTCGACCGGCTTGCCGTCGATCGCGATGCGCCGCTCGGCGATCATCCGCTCGACCTCGCGGCGCGATGCGACGCCGGCGCGGGCCAGCAATTTGGCGATGCGTTGCGAGCCCGGCGGAAAAGGCGGCTGCCCGTGCGAAGGTGGCGTTTGGGCCAGAAAAATCCTCCAAGGATGAGGCCGTCATCGGACAGCCGGAAAAATATTTACGATCAGGCGCCTGGACCGTCGGACACAGAGTGGTCCGTCGCTCGTTACGCAACCAAATCGATCGGAATGAGGTGCGCGCACTATAATGTTGTTCGGCAAGCGCGAAAGG
>JAQGLH010000264.1 GCA_028293005.1 Alphaproteobacteria bacterium | reverse complement strand
TGACCGGCCAGGCTCACCCGGTCAGGCTGGCCGGGTCAGGAAGACGCGGCCGAGGGCGATGGCGGGTCGGCGATCATCGCCGTGAAATTCGCCTCGCAGGCGAGGTTGCCGTCGACCAGCGCGCGCCCGGCGAACTTGCAGACGCGGGTCCGCATCTGGACGAATGCGACCTCCAGCCGGAGCAGGCAGCCGGGTTCGACCGGAACGCGGAACTTGGCGCCGTCGATCGCCATGAAATAGACCAGCTTGCCCGAGCCCGAGAGCCCGAGCGACTCGACCGCGAGCACCCCGGCGGCCTGCGCCAGCGCCTCGACGATCAGCACTCCGGGCATGATCGGGCGGCCCGGGAAATGACCCTGGAAGAAGCTCTCGTTGATCGTCACCGCCTTGATCGCGGCGATCGACTGATTGGGGATCAGCGACTCGACCCGATCGACGAGCAGCATCGGGTAGCGATGCGGCAGCGCCGCCATCACCCGCTGGACGTCGAGCGGACCGATGGCGCCGCCTTCGGCCTCGGCGTTCACGCCTCGATCACCGCCCCTGGGACTGCGGCGCGTTGGCCGGCGCCGCGGGCGCGTTGACGTTGACGGTGGTGAGCTGCTGGTTGAGCTGCGCCAGGACGTCGTTGGTGACGTCGATCGACGGCGAGGTCGCGAGCGTCGCCTGCATGTCGACCGCAATGTTCGCCCCCCGGCTCTGCATCACCGTCTTGATGATCGGGTCGAGCTTGGTGTTGATCTGGGTCGCGACATATTGCTGGTTGCGCTGGATCGTCGCCTGGCGGTTCTGCAGCTCCTGGTTGGCGGTGTTCTGCCGGGTCTGGAACGCCTGGATGCGTCCCTGCAGCGCCGCGTCGGGCGCCTTGCCGCCAAGCGCCTTGAGCGAATTCTCGAGCGACTGCCCCTCGGTCTGGAGCGGCTGGCCGAGCTGCTGCGCGCGCTGCCTGGCCTGCTCGACCTGCTGCTGAAGCTGCGTCTGCGCGGTCCTGCAGGCGTTGCATTCGCGGAAGATCCGGCCGGTGTCGATGACGGCGACGACGGCCGCGCCGAGGCGCTGCGCGGGCGCAGACGCCGGAACGGCTATGGCGAGGGCGGCGAAGGCCGTCCCAAAGACGAGTTTGTTCATCAGAATGCGGTTCCTACGTTGAACGTGATCAATTTAGTGTCGTCGCCGTCCACCTTTACCAGCGCCTTGGCTATATCGATCCTGAACGGACCGAACGGCGAGTTCCAGTTGACGCCGAAGCCGACCGAGACGCGCGGCTTGGGCGAATCGCCGACATAATCTTCGTCGAAGAGCGAATTGAGGCCGAGAGTCGTCCCGGCCGGGCAGCTGGCGCCGGTGGGGAATGGCGAAACGCTGCCGCTGGGCGCGACGCAGACCCTGAACGGCTCGTTGGTGATCGGATCCCTGAGGCCGAACACCGCGCCGGCATCGACGAACACCGACGGCCGGAGGCCGAGCTCGCGGCCGCCCGAACCGAGCGGAATCTCGAGCTCGAGATGGCCGACATAATAAGCGCGGCCGCCGAGCGCGTCGTCGACGACATTTTTGCTGTCGGTATTGCGCACGATATTGCCGGCGCCGTCGAGGCTGACCTGGAAGCGCTGGACTCGCGGGCCGATGCCGCGGATCGCGAAGCCGCGCATTTGCGGCTCGCCAAGGAAGAAGCGGTCAGTCAGGCGGACCGCATCGCTGCCTCGCGTGCGGTCGTTCTCGAAGCTGTGGATGTAGCCGCCTTCGGCGCGGGTCGAGAAAATGAAGCCGCTGTCGCCGATGCCCCAATATTTGGCGCCGCTGACGCGCGTGCGCAGATATTTGACGTCGCCGCCAAGCCCGGCGACGTCCTGGCTCAGCGAGAGCTGCTCGCCGGCCGACGGCCGCAGGCGGTTGTTGAGCGTATCGTAGACCAACGAGTAGCCGACCGACGACGTCAGGCGATTGCCGATCGCGTCGCACAGATAACGGCCGGCGCGCAGCGGATCGCAAACGCCGTTGGTGAAGAACAGATTGCGGTCGAGCGTGACCTCGTCATAATTCAGACCGTAGCGCAGCTGCAGCGACATATATTCGGTGAGCGGCACGCCGACCCGGAGCTGGCCGCCGGTCGTGGTCTGTTGATAGGTTTCGTTACGATCGTTGCCGATGTAATTGAAACTATTGTAGTCGCGCCGATAGATGCTGCCGCCCAGCGCGACGTTGCGATCGAACAGATAGGGCTCGGTAAAGCCGAGCTCGACCGACTTGGAATAGCTCGAATAATTGACGCCGGCGGTCAGCGTCTGGCCCTTGCCCATGAAGTTGCGCTGGGTGATCGACAGGTTGACCAGGAAGCGCTCGAGGCTCGAGAAGCCGGCCGAGACCTGCAGCTCGCCGGTCGACCGTTCCTCGGCGTTGACCGCGAGGATCACGCGGTCGGGCGACGAGCCGGGCTGCTGCTCGATCTCCAGATTCTCCTGGAAGAAACCGAGCGACTGGATGCGGTCGCGCGAGCGCTTGACGCGCACGCTGTTGAACGGATCGCCCTCGGCGAGGCGGAATTCGCGCCGCACCACTTTGTCGCGGGTCGCGGTGTTGCCGTTGATGTCGACGCGCTCGACGTAGACACGTGGCGCATCGGCGATCTGGAACGTCACGGACATCGTCCGCGAATCCTTGTCGCGATTGAAATTCGGGCGAACGTCGGCGAACGCATAGCCGTAGAGGCCGGCGGCCTCGTTGATCGAGGTGACGGTGTCCTCGATCTTCTTCGCGTTGTACCAATCGCCCTTCTTGAACGGCACCAGGCGCTGCACCGCTTCGGGCTTGAGGTCGCGGATCGCGCTCTCGACCTTGACGTCGCCGAACTTGTAGCGCTCGCCTTCCTCGACCACGTAGGTGATCACGAAGTCCTGCTTGTCCGGGGTCAGCTCGGCGACCGCCGAGACGACGCGGAAATCGGCATAGCCCTGGGTCAGGTAGAATTGGCGCAGCTTCTGCTGGTCGTAGGCGAGCCGATCGGGATCGTAGACGTCGTTCGAGCTGAAGAAACGGAACAGGCGCGCTTGCTTGGTCGCCATCTCGGAGCGAAGGTCGCTGTCCGAAAATTCCTTGTTGCCGAGCAC
The DNA here is from genome assembly GCA_028293005.1 of Alphaproteobacteria bacterium. The sequence continues at coordinate 2,527 of JAQGLH010000264.1, read as the reverse complement.
GTTGATCTGGCGGACCTTCGATTTCGGGCCCTCGTGGATCTCGAACACCAGGTCGACGCGGTTCTGGTCGAGCTGGACGATCTTGGGATCGACCTCGGCGGCGAAGCGCCCCTGGCGGCGATAAAGCTCGATGATCCTCGCGACATCGGCGCGCACCTTCGAGCGGGTGAAGATCTGGCGCGGCGCGAGCTTGATCTCGGGATTGATCTTCTCGTCCTTGAGGCGCTTGTTGCCCTCGAGGATGATGCGGTTGATCACCGGATTCTCGCGCACTTGGACGACGATGTTGCCGGTGTCGCCGCCGCTGATCACCACGTCGGCGAACAATTCGGTCTCGTAAAGCGCCTTCAGCGCCGCATCGAGGCGTTCGCGGTCATAGGGCTCGCCGACCCGAAGCGGCATGTAGGAAATGACCGTCTCGGGCTCGAGGCGCTGATTGCCCACCACCGCGATCGTCCGGATCGTCCCCGACATCACCGGAACGGGAGCCGTCGCCGCCGCGGCGGGAGCGGCGGTCGTTGCGGCCGGCGCGGCGGCCGTTGCAGGCGCCGGAGCTGGAGCCGGAGCTGGAGTTTCAGGCGCGGGCGGAGCTTCGGTTGCTGCCGGCGGCGCAGCTTCCTGGGCCAGCGCCGGCACCGCAAGGGCTCCCAGGCTGGTTCCGACGAGCAATGCGGCGCAAAGGCGTCGGCTGTTGGAAAATGATCTCATCGGCTGCACGCGTCCCCGCCCTTTATATGCCGGCCGCCGAGAACGCGGCCGCAACCCAATATTTGGCCCACTATTCGCCAGCCCTGCCCCAACACGCTCAGCCGATCAACCCGCCAAGCCCTTTCCAGAGCCCAAAAGACGCCAGATCGTTGAACGTGACGAAGATCATCAGCGCCAGCAGCGCGGTCAATCCGGCGCGGAACGCCCATTCCATCGCCTCCGGGTTGATCGGCTTACGCCTCACACCCTCGATCATGTAGAAGAGCAAATGGCCGCCATCGAGCAGTGGGATTGGCAACAGGTTGATGAATCCAAGATTAATCGAGATCATGGTCATGAACAGGATGAAATTGAACCAGCCGAGCGTCGCCTGCTCGCCGGAGAATTGGGCGATCTTGAGCGGTCCGCCCATCTCCTTGACCGAACGTTGGCCGGTGACGATCTGACCGAGCGTGTCGGTGATCATCCGCACCGTCGCAAACGTGTAACGCACGGACTCGCCGAGCACCTCGGTCGGTGCCAGCTTGCGGATCTCGCCCTGGACGCCCGAGACGCCGAGCAGGCCGATCTTCACCTCGTTGCCGAACCGATCGACCAGTGCGCTGCTGCCGGTGACGGCGGCAAGCTCGAGCCGCTGCCCGCCACGCTCGATCTCAAGCCCGATGCGCTCGTTCGGCCGCAGCCGCACGAGCGACTGAACCTGCTCGAAGCGGTCGACCGACCGTCCCGCGACGCTGATGAACCGGTCGCCCGGCCGCAGTCCCGCCGCTTCGGCCGCCGATCCCTGCTGGATCTGGTCGATCACCGGCGGCGTCGTCGGCGCCCCCCAGGCGGCGAACACGAAGCAGAACACCACGATCGCGAACAGGAAGTTGGTCATCGGCCCGGCAAGCACGATCAGGAAGCGCTGCCACACCGGCTTGGCCTGGAAGGTCCGGGCGCGTTCCGCGGGCGGCAGCGACAGCCAGGCGTCGGTGGGTTGGCTCGCCGGGTTCATGTCGCCGGCGAACTTGACGTAGCCGCCGAGCGGCAGCCAGGCGAGCTTCCACCGCGTGCCTCTTTTGTCGGTCCAGCCAACGACCTCCCGGCCAAAGCCGATCGAGAAGGCATCGGCCTTCACCCCGAACCAGCGCCCGACGAAATAATGGCCGAGCTCGTGGATGAAGATCAGCGGCCCGATGATGAGCAGGAAGCTCAGGACCGTGAAACCCCAGCCGGGACTTTCGAGCATCAGACCAACACCTTTTCAACTGCACGCTGCGCAAGTTCGCGCGCCTGGCGATCGACTTCGAGCACATCGTCGAGCGAGCTGGGTGCAGGCGGATCGAAGCTTTCAAGAATTTCGCGTGCGATTGCAGCAATATCAAGGAAGCCGATGCCATTGTCCAGAAATGATGCGACCGCGACTTCGTTGGCGGCGCTCAGCACCGCCGGCTTGGCGCCGCCCTCGCGCAACGCATCCTTGGCCACGGCCAGCGCCGGAAAACGCTCGAGGTCCGGCGCTTCGAAGTCCAGCGCGCCGATCTTGACCAGGTCGAGCCGCTCGCACGGCGTCTCCATCCGCTCGGGCCACGCCAAGGTATGCGCGATCGGAATGCGCATGTCGGCCGCGCCAAGCTGGGCAAGCACCGACCCGTCGACATATTCGACCAGGCTGTGGATCACCGATTGCGGGTGGACGACGACGTCGAATGCATCGGCTTCGAGCGGGAACAGGTGAAAGGCTTCGATCAGCTCGAGCCCCTTGTTCATCAAGGTCGCCGAATCGACCGAGATTTTCGCGCCCATCGACCAATTCGGGTGCGCGACCGCCGCCGCC
>JAQGLH010000245.1 GCA_028293005.1 Alphaproteobacteria bacterium | reverse complement strand
CGCCGCTCGAACTTGAAATGCCTGACCGCATTGGTGACGTAGGTGCGGGCGCGATCGACGCCGGCTTCGGCGAGCGCGCGGTCGAGAATCTGGCCGGCCGGTCCGACGAACGGGCGACCGGCAAGGTCCTCCTGGTCGCCGGGCTGTTCGCCGACCAGCATGATCGGCGCATCGACCGGCCCTTCGCCGAACACGGTCTGCGTGCCGAGCTTGTAGAGATGGCAGCGCGTGCAGCCCTTGGCCTCGTCGCGCACCGCTTCCCATGCCGCGAGCGCATTGTCACCGATCCGTGCCGTCGATCTTTCCACCATCTCCGCCTCGCGTGCCTGCGCTCCTGCGATCAGTTCTGCGACCAACGTCGTCTCGGGCATGTTTTTCCAATATTTCTTCGGCATCTCCCTGGTCATGGCTTTGACCTTGACCCGCGCCGGATTGAAGATCGACGCATAATAGGTCTTCCAAGTCTCCTCGAGGCGATCGCCGTCGGGCGCATCCGCACGCGTCGCGCCGGGCGAAAAGGCGAGCTCGTCGCCGTCCCAGTGCGCGCACAGCTCGGGTGTCAGGATCGACCAAGCCATCGACGTGAATCGGCGGACGAAGAAGCCGGCGTTGCTTCGGACGATGTGATGATCGGGCTCGAACCAAGCGACGTAGCGCGTCTCGCCATTGCCGCCGACCTCGCGGAAACGCAGGAAGGCATGCATCTTGTGCATGTCGCGCCGCACCTCGCGCGCCATCCGCTCGAGCCGCTGCAGCGCCGGATCAGCGCTGTCCTCCAGCGCCTTCGGCCGCGTCCGCAGCCGCAGCAGCAAGGCGTAGAGCAAGGCGAAACGTTCGGGGTCGCTGTGGCAGATCACCGATTGGGCGAGGGTGATGAACGGGCGCGGCACCGAGAAAGCGCCGGTAGCTGCCGGTGGCGTCTCCAGCGGTTCCAGCGGCAGCAGCGCGTTTCCGGCGAACAGATCCTGCGGTTCGTGGCCGACCTGCCAGCGCACCTCGGCGGCCGAAATTTCGTTCAGCGCCAGCGTGCGCGCGGCATCGCGCCAGCCGTCGAAATCCTCCTGATGGGCAAGCGTGACCAAGCGCATGCTGTGTCTTACCCGGTTCGGCTAGGCACGGGGAGAGCGCTTGCGCCAAACGATGCGAGCTGCCGCATCATGTTCGATAATCGGCGCGGCCGACCCGTGTGTCAGGCCGGCTGCGCCGGTTTATCGAATATGATGCGCAGGTGGGTGATCAGGTCCGCCGCGCCATCGAACTCGAACAGGTCGACAAGGTCGGTGGATACCGGAGAGCCGTTGCGCCTGGTCCACGTGTAGCCGAAATGCGCGGCCCATCGCCTTGGCTGATCCGTCGCCTGATAGACATTGTGGATCGAGACTTCGGCGCTGACGGTGTCGGCGAAAAGCCGCTCATAGAAAGGACGGACCGCAACCTGCCCGTAGACGGGCGAGGTAATCATGCCGTCCTCCGCGAAACATGCGAGCACGCCATCCAGGTCGCAGGCCTCCATGGCCGAAAGATAGCGGCGGATGACGAGGTCCGGCGCCATCCGCTCTTCACGCATGGCGGTACGGATCAAAGGCGACCGCCTTCATCTCGACGAGCAGCAGCGGATGCGGAAGCTGGTGCACCGCGACGGTCGTCCGGGTCGGTCCCATCTCGTCGAAATATTCCGCCCAGACCTCGTTGAACCCGCCAAAATCATTCATGTTGACCAGGAAGCAGCTAACCTCGACCAGGTCGCCAAGCTCGAGCCCGGCGCTTTTCAATATGTCGCGTATATTCTCGATCACCGCGCGCGTCTGGGCGCGGATATCGAGGGTGGTGACGCCCATCGCGTCGACGGCGGCGCCGTCGAAGCTGTTGTCGGGCCGGCGCGCGCTGGTCCCCGATATATAGACGAATTGGCCGGCCCGGCGATAATGCGGAAAGCGTCCGCGCGGCGTCGCCTTGCCTTGAACGATCCCGCCGTCGGATCTTTTCCCGGTGGTCTCGTTACTGGTCGTCACGCGCGCCATGGCCGCTCCTGTCGTGATCTTGCATTGAATAGGTCAGGATAGCTGGAATTCGACGACGGCCGCGCCCGCGCCGTAGGTCGCGCCATAACCCAACAGCCGCGCGCCGGTGAACCCCCCCGTCGCGCCAAGCAGCCATCCGAGGTGCTTCATGCCCATGTCGCCCTTGGCTGAACGGGCGAACTCGGCGATCCCTTCGTGCAGGCCGCCGCTACCGCCGGCGAGCGCCTCGAGCAGGGCGCGATTGGCGGCATCATCCTGGTCGGTGACGATGCGGTCGGAGGCGATATCGATCTCATGGTCGAAATAGCTGGCCGACAGGCCGCCGATGGCGATCACCGCCGCCCGCTTGCCCTGAGCCTCGGCCTGTTCAGCCGCGATCCGCCCCAATGCCTCGGTCTTGGCGAAGTCATGATAGAGGTTGTTCGCCGCTACCACCGCGGGAATGCGCGCCTCGGGATTGAGGAAGCTGTTGGCGACGATCGTGCCGGTGTCGATCGGAAAGCCGTCATAGTTGACCGCGCGCGAACGAATGCCCGCGGCCGTCGCCGCAGCAATGCAGGCTTCGGCAAGGTCGGTATCGACGCGCAGGTTCATCTCCAGGTCGCCGTATTCGTACCAATTCTCGTCGACATGGATGCCGGTGCTGTGCGGACGTGTCTGCCAGAGCTCGTCCAGCACCGCGATCCACTGCGTCGAGTAAATCAGCAGCACGTCGGGTCGCGACGCGATCAGCGCCGATCCGGCGGCGCGCGCGGCATCGGCGAGGCCGGCCCAGGGAGGATTGTCGCCCCGGAGCAGGGGCAGCGGGCTGCCGGGCACGAGGAAGGCTGAAACTATCGGCATCGTTCGGTCCTTGTGCGCGGAAGAGGGAAGGCGCCCGTCACGCTGCCAGCCGCCACTCCATCACCGCGTTGCCGGTTCCGATCACCGTGCCGTAGCCGTAGAGTTCGGCGGGTATGGTCGGGTAGTCCATCGCGGAGATCATCCACGGAAAAGCGCCCGATTTCACTTCGGCGAACGCCTCCTCCACCCACTCCGGGAAGAGCCGCATGACTTCGCGGATCTCACCGCGGCGCATCAGTTCGATCATCCGCATGTCCCACTTATATCCTTTGTAGCTCTGCGGATGTTCGCGGCTCATATCCTCCGGGATTTCGGGCTCTTCCTGGAAATGGTAATGGGAGAATGTGTTCGAGCACAGCAGCACCGCCCGCTTGCCGCTCTTCTCGATGGCGCGGCGGGTCGCCTCGCCGAGCTTCTCCATTTCCTCGACCCCCTTTTCGAGGGTGAGGTAATAGGGGGAATTGTTGGCCGAGATTCCGACCACCGGGATATCACATTGCGGGCGGATCATGTGCAAAGTGGTGATCGTCCCGTAATCGACCCGGAAATTGGGGTTGCGCATCATCTTGGCGGTCAGCCCCAGCGCCTGGGCCTCCGAGCAGCAAGCCTCGGCGAGATCGACGTCGACGTTGAGGTCGAAATTATAGCGAAACAGGTTCGGGAAGATTGGATCGACGGATTTTCCGGTGAGTCGCCGGACGCCGAGGAAATGGTGGCCGACCAACGTCATCCAGTGCGGCGAATGGACAAGCAGCACGTCCGGCTTGAGCTCCTCGATACTTTTGCGGGCCTTCTCATAGGCCCAGCGCAGGGGTTCCCACCCGCCCTCGGCACGCGGCTCGTTTTGCGGCGGGTTCTCCGCATAGACCAGATGCGGGGGATGGGGAGCAACGAAGCCTGCGACGATCCTGCCTTCGCTCATAGCGCTTCTCCG
>JAQGLH010000219.1 GCA_028293005.1 Alphaproteobacteria bacterium | reverse complement strand
TTGGCCAGGAACGTTCCGTCGATGATGAGCGCGTGCGTGGGTTAAGTCATTCCTTTTATGCTCCGATTGGCGATTTGGTGCCGCCGGCATGGCGACACCTTCGCTTCGGACTTACAAGCAACGCTGCCGGCCGTCACTCGCCGTGGTGGCGAAACGCTGGGGCAACGGCCTTTTTCACGATCCGGCGCGCCTTCCCCGGCAGCCGACGGACTTTGGCCCGGAATCTGTGCAAGGCAGCTTGGTATCGCCGGAGCCCTTCCATCAGGACGATCGATGAGCTGTTGCCCGAATAGTGGGTTCGAAACAGCGCCCGATGCTGGACGGCGCTTGGATAGAAGCTGTATTGAACGCCGATATCCCGCTCGTAGCGGACGCGACGGTGATCGTGGCGATCGAGCAGCGGCGTGATCGCGAGCGTATAGGCGATCGGGCCGGTTAGTTTGAGCACGCCTTTGCCTCCGGTCCCGTGCAACCAGGGCCTGTATTCGTCGATGTTGCGAAGCACGGTCTCGATCACCGCCTTCAGGAACGGATGACCGGGCACGGTGATGATGTGCCACTGCTGGAACTCGCCGCCCGCCACATGATCGAGCTCGGGGTACATGCCGAAGTTGGGATGACGTCCGCCGACGCTATTGTCCCAGTTCGAAAGGATGAATGTATCGCCCCCGTCGAGAAGCTGGTCGAGCGGGACGAGGCTCGTGCTCTTGGCGTCGAGATAGACTCCGCCGATCCTGTACATGAGCAGGTATCGGAAGAGATCGGCTCTCGCTGCCCCATATTCAGGATTGATCCGCGCGTAATAGGACAGCATCTGCTCGCCGTAACTGGAAGCGATGAAGCGCTCCACGTCGCGGTCGGTGTAGAAGCGGTGCTCCCAGTCCGGATTGTGCTGCTTGAGCCTGTCGATGTTCTTCCGAAGATCTGCCGGCATATCGAGCGTCGGATAGGTTTGATGGACGATCCTCGGCACCGCCGAACGATGCACGTGCGGTTCGCAACCGATAGTCCCTACCAGCTCCGACATCGAAAACTCACCTGAAAGCGTGCGCCAGCGGAAGCACGGCCGCCGACCAGGACGAGCCTGTTTATAGGTGTCGGACTGAACTTCAGCAACCTGTTCACCGAACATCAAGCCGCCGCTTCAGGGCTTTATTGGTCGACACGGGTTTCACGATCCGATCGACATTTGATCGAACCGAGGCCAGCCCCGTTTTCTGGGACATTCTTCCGGCTCGGCTGTCTTGGTGACCATCCCTGCCGTTTGGTGGGCCCCACTCCCCGTCGTCGGTTTTGTATGCTCCAACCGTCCTGGCCGTCACGTGCTAAGATCTCACAGCGGTCGCATCCTGTTTTGCACCTTTCGTCCTCCGGGTTCGTGATTGATCCGGTGCGAACCGCAGCGCCTCACCCCATTCGGTTGAGCTCGCCATCGCTGAGGTATATCCGCACCACCTCGGACAGGCCCTTGAGCGGCGTGAACGTCAGCATCACGATTCCGCCGGTCGCGTTCGTGCGGGTGAGTCCCTCGGAATAGATGTCGAGCGGCGGCTCCTCGTCGAACCACACGCCGTGCAGCGTGTCGCCCTGCCATTTGGCGCGGCCCTGCTCATAGGCCTTGAACAGCAAGGTCGAGAGACCGCCCGACACGTGCCGCACGGTGACGCTGTCGAGCCCGTTCGGAACGCCGGCCGCGCGGCGGACGTCCTTGAGCATTGCCCCGGGGATCGCGCCGGTCCCCCATTCCTCTTCCTGCTCGGGCTCGCCGACGAGCAATTTCTGCACGGTGTCGCGCGTCGACACGCGAGTCTCGCCCGCCGCCCACAGCCGCACCGGCGTGGCGAAGCGCCGCCCCTTCCACCAGTCGGGGTAGACGCCGGTTAGGTGCATCGCCCATTCGAACGATCCGGCTAAGGTCTTGCCGAGCTGGTTGCCGGCCATGAACAAGCGTTCGCGATGTGCGGCGCCCGCGGCGTGGAAGTGGCGCTGCTTGCTATAAGGTCGATAGCGTCTGAGGCGGTTGCGCCGTTTCCGCCGGTCCAGCTCCTGCGCAAGGATCAACGCCTGCTCCTGCAAGCTGCGCCAGGAGCGCGGCGAGCTGCCCGGAGAGCTGTTCGTCGCTGAGCTGGTCAAGCGCGTTCACCCTCACATTGAGATCCTTGGAAAAGAGGCTGGTGACCAGCTTGAGATAATCGTGCGGCCGTTCGGCGCGCGCGCTGGCGATTGCCGCTGCGCCGTGCGCCTCCCAATCGCTGAGCACGTCCTTCAGGAACGCCTCGTTCAGCCGGCTGCCGGCGTCGAGCGCTTCCGTCTCCGGCGCTGCGCCGCGGCTCCGCCGTCGCGGCCGCGGCGCGCGGCTTCGTCGCGGGTTCGCACCGTCCGCCACTATTCGCCCTCATCCGGCTCGAAGCTTACCTCGCCGTCGCTGCTGACATGCAGGCTGCGCGGGCGGATGAAGTCGAGATAGATGTCCGAGGTCGCGAGCACCTTGATATGATCGCTCTCCCCCGCCGACGCCGCGATGATGCTCGCGCACAGCACCGCCACCATGCGTGCGGCTATGTCCTCGTCCATCGCCCATTCTTGTGCGGCGCCTTGCGCGGGCAATAGGGGCAATTGGGAACGTTGCAGCCGAAGTCCTCCATGTCGTCCCTCCGCTCAGGCGTTTAATCTCAATCGGCTTGATCCACGTTGATGCGCGGCACATGGTCGATCGGTCATCGGTGTTTCGAGTCGGCTTGAGCGACGTCCGATCGTCGCTCCCTTGCCAAAGGCCCCGCAAACGGGGCGAAATGAGGAGCGTCGCATGCCCATCTATCGCCTCTATTTCCTCGCCAACCCGAGCGGCAGCATCGAGCGCTTCGAGGAATTCGAGGCGGCTGACGACGATGAGGCGCTGGCGATCATCGATCAGCAGATCGGCGACCAGCCGCTCGAGCTGTGGAGCGATCGCCGCAAGATCGGCCAGTTCGATACTGCGCTGGCGCTCTCCGGCATCACCTCCGCCGGCCTGTGGGCCGAAACTTTACCTGAGCCCACCCAGCCGCGCCGGCTGTTCAACTTCTAGACGTCGCCACCATCGCTCGCATCTGCTCCCTCTCCCGGCCTGCGGGAGGGGCGGGAAGGCGATCGCGACGATGTGCGGAATGATCGCACAAACAGGTCGCTGGATGGAGGTCCCGCCGCCCACGCACAGATGCCGAACGCGTTCACCAGCATAGGGTATGATTTCGCGACGGATGTGGGGACGGCGGGTTCCCGCGCCTCGCGGCGCAGGAATTCATGAAGCTGGAAAAGAAAAGGCCGCCGGAACGGCAGCCTTGGAGGGACCTCATCGGGTCGGAAGATCGCTCCCCAGTCACACTTCTGGAGAATGATGTCTGACTAGCATTGCCTGTTACGAAAGTCAATCACTTTTTCGGATATGTCCGTCGCTCGTCGCAGTCTCCTTATAATGGCGGCGGCCTGTCGCGATAGAATTTAATGCCGAGCGCCAGGCTTTCGGCGATCTGCTCGGCCTTGTCCTGCATCGCTGCCGCCGCGGCCGGGTCGAGCAACTCCTCCGTCGTCTGGCGCCAGAGGCTCAGCCAACGCTCGAACGATGCGGGTGAGATGGCATCGGCATGCTTGACGTGCGCCGGCATCGGCCGGCCCTTGTAGCGCCCGGTGGTCAGCATCACCGACGACCAGAAAGCTTGGAGCTTGTCGAGATGCATCGGCCAATCGTCGATTGC
>JAQGLH010000213.1 GCA_028293005.1 Alphaproteobacteria bacterium | reverse complement strand
CGTCATCAGGACCGAGGTCATCAGCCCGAGCGAGCCGAAGCCCTGCGCGACCTGGTCGGACTGGACGTCGCCGTCGTAATTCTTGCAGGCCCAGACGAACTTGCCCGACCATTTGAGCGCCGAGGCGACCATGTCGTCGATCAGGCGATGCTCGTAGACGATGCCGGCGGCATCGAACTGTGTCTTGAACTCAGCGTTGAAGACCTCCTCGAACAGATCCTTGAAGCGGCCGTCATAGGCCTTGAGGATCGTGTTCTTGGTCGAAAGATAGACCGGCCAGCCGCGCGCGAGGCCGTAATTGAGGCTCGCACGTGCGAAGTCGCGGATCGATTCGTCGAGGTTGTACATGCCCATCGCGACACCGGAGCTGGGGAAGTCGAACACTTCCTCCTCGATCCGCTCGCCATTCTCGCCTTCCCAGACCATGCGCAGCTTGCCGGGGCCGGGAACGCGGAAGTCGGTCGCGCGATATTGATCGCCGAACGCGTGACGGCCGATGACGATCGGATCGGTCCAGCCCGGAATCAGCCGCGGGACGTTCTGGATCACGATCGGCTCGCGGAAGACGACGCCGCCGAGGATGTTGCGGATCGTGCCGTTGGGCGATTTCCACATCTTCTTGAGGCCGAATTCCTCGACGCGGGCCTCGTCGGGCGTGATCGTCGCGCATTTGACGCCGACGCCATATTTCTTGATCGCCTCGGCCGCCTCGATCGTCACCCGATCCTCGGTCTCGTCGCGATGCTCGATACCGAGATCGAAGTAGATCAGGTCGACGTCGAGATAAGGCTGGATCAGCCGTTCGCGGATCCATTGCCAGATGATCCTGGTCATCTCATCCCCGTCGATCTCGACGAGCGGCGTCTTGACTTTGATTTTGGCCATTGGGCGTGCGCTTTCTTGGTTCGGTTCTTCGTTCGGTTTCGGGGGCGCTGTAAGCGGTGCGCGCGCGCTGATCAACCGGACGAGGCGCCGCCTTCTTCGGCGTGCCTCGCCGGGCACCTGTCTTCACTCTATGCCTCACGCCGGTTGTCTCGGCGCAGCGCTGCGACTAAGAGCCTGATCGTCCTCGGTCGAAGCCGTTCACGTTTCGCGGAAGGCCTGGATCGGCCCTCAGCACCTGCGGGCGGAATTCGTGCCCGATGCGTCTTCGGCCCGAGGCGATCACGGTCTAAGGACGCCGCATGACCTCGCTCGAAAAGCCGGACCTCGTCACCACCACCGTCCGCTACCGGATGCCCAACGTGCACCCGGAGGGGCGCAAGTTCGTCGTCATCTCGGCCGCGCTCTGCCTGATCTTTGCGCTGCTTGCCTGGGAAACGCTGGCCTGGCCGATGGCCGGCGTGACGCTCTGGGTCGCCGCCTTCTTCCGCGATCCGATCCGGACGACGCCGAAGGGGGAGGGGCTGGTGATCGCGCCCGCCGACGGCATGGTGACGATGATCACCGAGGTGCTGCCTCCGCGCGAGCTGAGCGGCGAAGATGCGCTCGGCAGCGAGCCGCTGACGCGGGTTTCGATCTTCATGAGCGTGTTCGACGTCCACATCAACCGCGCGCCGATCGCCGGCCAGATCACGCGCATGGTCTATATCGCCGGCAAGTTCCTCAACGCCGATCTCGACAAGGCCAGCGAGGACAATGAGCGCCAGCATATCTTGGTCGAGGGCGGCGAAGGCGTCCGCGTCGGCTTCACCCAGATCGCCGGGCTCGTCGCACGCCGCATCGTTCCCTGGATCAAGGTCGGGGACTTCGTCGCCGCCGGCCAGAGAGTCGGTCTCATCCGCTTCGGCAGCCGGGTAGACGTCTATCTCCCAGCGGGCACCGCACCGCAGGTGCTGCTTGGCCAACGCACGATCGCCGGCGAAACGATTGTCGCCCGGCTCGGCGTCGCCGACGCTCCAAGCGGAATCAGCCAGTGAGGCAGCCCCGATGAAGCATGCTGCAGCGAGCCATCCCCGATGAGCCAAGCCCGATGAGACCACCGCGAACGCCACGGCCGAGACGCGGGATTCCGCTGCGCACGATCGTGCCGAACGCGGTCACTGCGCTTGCGCTTTGCTCGGGCCTGTTCGGGATCCGCTACGGGATCGACGGCGAGTGGCGGAATGCCGCCGCGGCGATCGCGCTTGCCGCGGTGCTCGACGGGCTGGACGGCCGCATCGCCCGCTTGCTCAACGGCGCAAGCCGGTTCGGCGCCGAGCTCGATTCGCTCTCCGACGTGACTGCGTTCGGCGTCGCGCCGGCGCTGATCATCTATCAATGGGTGCTCCAGCCGCTCGAGCCGGGGGAGTTGCACAGCTTCTGGACGGGATGGGGCTGGCTGTTCGTGCTTGCTTATGCCGCCTGCGCCGCGCTGCGCCTCGCGCGTTTCAACGCCAATATCGATGCCGACGATCAGCCGCACAAGTCTGCCGGCTATCTGACCGGCGTTCCGGCGCCCGCCGGAGCGGGATTGCTGTTCCTGCCGCTGTTCCTGTCGCTCGCGACCGAAAACGACGCGTTCCGCCAGCCTTGGCTGGTCGCGCCCTGGGCTGCGCTGGTTGCCTTTCTGATGATCTCGAACCTCGCCACCTTCTCGTGGGGCTCGGTGCGCCTGCGCAGCCATGTTCGGCTCGGGGCGCTGGCGCTGATCGTCGTGGTCGGCGCCGCGTTGCTGCAAAAGCCATGGCCGACGCTCAGCGTCGCGGCCTTGCTCTATGCGGCGCTGATCCCGCTCAGCATCTACAGCTATGCGAAGGTCAAGCGGCAGCGCGCTGCGGCAGCATCACGCGCGCCGACGCCGGATCCCGCCGCACCGTCACTTTGACGCGGCGCCCCCAGGGGCGCGAGCGACGGGCCGGAACCTCGCCGACCAAGGCGGCCAGGATTTCGCTCAGATGCTCACGAATCGTGAGGTGGAGGATCGCTGCCGCACCGACCAGCACCAGTGCGAAAAATAGGCCTGCAGCAATATGAGTCACAGCTTTTTCCCCTAATTTATCCACAGCCAAACGACTTTGCGGCCGCTTCGGTTCCTAGAATGTTGTTTCTACGGTATGTTCGCTATTTGTTCTTTTGTCAAATCCGCAGTTTTCCGCGTCCGCAATTGCCGCCGATGGGACACGCGCGGCGCGAGGCGTCAGCAGGGGGAAGCGGCGATCCGCTCTCGACGCCGCTGCCGGCCTCGCCGCAGGAAGTCGGCCAACGCCTTGATTTCGCGCGCCAGCGTCGCTAAATGCGCGCCATTCCACATGCGGGGCCATCATCACCGGTGGTTGGGCGACCAGCTTCTCGGCCCCGCAGAGGTATAACCGGAAGGAGAATAAACCATGGCGTCGCCAGACGTTTCCATGCAGGCATTGCTTGAGGCCGGAGCGCATTTCGGCCACCAGACCCATCGCTGGAACCCCAAGATGAAGCCGTATATCTTCGGCGAGCGCAACGGGGTCCACATTATCGATCTTTCGCAGACGGTTCCGCTGTTCGCACGGGCGCTCGATTTCGTGCGCCAGTCGGTCGCCGCGGGCGGCAAGGTGCTGTTCGTCGGCACCAAGCGCCAGGCGCAGGACCCGATCGCCGAGGCGGCTCGCCGCTCGGGCCAGCATTTCGTCAACCACCGCTGGCTGGGCGGCATGCTCACCAACTGGAAGACGATCTCCAACTCGATCAAACGCTTCAAGAGCCTCGAAGAGCAGCTTTCGGGCGACACCGCCGGTCTTACCAAGAAAGAGGTCCTCCAGCTGACGCGCGAGCGCGACAAGTTCGAGCTGTCGCTCGGCGGCATCCGCGACATGGGCGGCCTGCCCGACGTCATCTTCGTCGTCGACGCCAACAAGGAAGAGCTCGCTATCAAGGAAGCCAACGTGCTCGGCATTCCGGTCGTCGCGATCCTCGATTCGAACGTCAGCCCGCAGGGCATCGCCTTCCCGGTTCCGGGCAACGACGATGCGAGCCGCGCGATCCGCCTCTATTGCGACGCGATCGCCGACGCGGCGCTCGGCGGCCGTACGGGTGGCGCCGCCGCCCGCGGCGAGGACATCGGCTCGATGGACCAGCCGCCGGCGGAAGCGGCTCTGGCCGAGGCCTGAAGCCCCGGATCGGCCCCGGATCGAAGGTGGGCCCCGGCGTTGGCCGGGGCTCCGCGATAGGATGGGGCTCACAGCACAGGAGCGCGCACGCGCACCGCAAGCTACTCTGAAAAGGATCAGGAACATGGCGGATATCACTGCCGCAACGGTCAAGGAATTGCGCGAGCGCACCGGCGCCGGGATGATGGACTGCAAGAAGGCTCTGGGCGAGACCGCCGGCGACATGGAAGCCGCGATCGACTGGCTGCGTACCAAGGGACTCGCCGCCGCCGCCAAGAAAGCCGGCCGCACCGCCGCCGAGGGCCTCGTCGGGGTCAGCGTCCGCGGTACCAGGGGCGCCGTCGTCGAGGTCAACAGCGAGACCGATTTCGTTGCCAAGAACGAACAGTTCCAGGGCTTCGTCCGCACCGTCGCCGGGCTCGCACTCGACAGCGACGGCGACGTTGCTGCGCTGGCTGCCGCGGCTTGGCCGGAAGGCGGCACCGTCGAGGAGAAGCTCACGGCGAACATCGCCACGATCGGCGAGAACCAGTCGCTGCGCCGCGCGAGCGTCGTCGAGGTGTCGGACGGCGTCGTCGTCTCCTATGTCCACAATGCGGTCGCGCCAGGCCTCGGCAAGATCGGCGTGCTCGTCGCGCTCGAGGGCAATGGCGACAAGAATGCGCTCGAAGCGCTCGGCAAGCAGCTGGCGATGCATATCGCCGCCGCCAACCCGCTCGCGTTGCGCGGCGAGGATCTCGATCCGGCGATGGTCGAGCGCGAGCGCGCGATCGCGGCCGAGAAGGCATCCGAATCCGGCAAGCCGGCGAACATCGTCGAGAAGATGGTCGAGGGCGCCATCGCCAAGTTCCGCAAGGAAAACGCGCTGCTCAGCCAGCTGTTCGTGATGGACAACAAGACCAAGGTCGAAGACGTCATCGCCGCCGAAGCCAAGCAGGCCGGCGCACCGATCACGCTGACGGCCTATGTCCGCTTCCAGCTCGGCGAAGGCATCGAGAAGAAGGAAACCGACTTTGCGGCCGAGGTCGCCGCAGTGGCCGGCGTGCGCGAACCCGCTTAATCTCATTCGATCCGGCGGACCGGCTCTTCCTTGGAGCGCCGGTCCGCCTCGTTTGGAATCGCCATTGGTCGGGCGCCAGGCCGCACAACCAATTCCTTGGCATGGTGGCGCGTCCTGATTAAGGTGCGCCACCTTCCACTCGACCAGCCGAACGGACCGAAATCCCTATGACGCGCCCGCGCTTCAATCGCATCCTGCTGAAGCTGTCCGGCGAGGCGTTGATGGGGGAGGGGCAGTTCGGAATCGATCCCGACACCACCTCGCGGCTCGCCGGCGAGATCAAGCAGGCCAAGGAAGCCGGCCACGACTTGTGCGTCGTCGTCGGCGGCGGCAACATCTTCCGCGGGCTTGCCGCGGCGGCCAAGGGCTTCGACCGCACCAGCGCCGATTACATGGGCATGCTTGCGACGGTGATGAACGCGCTCGCGATGCAGAACGCGCTCGAGAAGATCGGCGTCGACACCCGCGTCCAGTCGGCGATCCCGATGGCGTCGGTGTCCGAGCCCTACATCCGGCGCCGCGCGATGCGCCACATCGAGAAAGGGCGGGTTGTGATCTTCGCCGCCGGTACCGGCAATCCCTTCTTCACCACCGACACCGCCGCCGCGCTGCGTGCGGCCGAAATGGGCTGCGATGCCTTGTTCAAGGGCACCAGCGTCGATGGCATCTATGACGCCGACCCGAAGAAGGTGCGCGATGCGACACGCTATGACCATGTCAGCTTCAACCGGGTGCTCAGCGACGATCTCAAGGTGATGGACGCAAGCGCCGTTGCCTTGTGCCGCGACAACAACATACCGATCGTCGTGTTCAACATCCGCGAACAGGGCAACCTCGTGCGGGTGCTCGCAGGCGAGGGTGTCGCGACGATTGTGCAGAACGAGGAGTGAGAGATGCCAGCTTATAACAAAGCCGATCTGCAGCGGCGAATGCACGGCGCCGTCGAAGCGCTCAAACATGATCTCGGCGGCCTTCGCACCGGCCGGGCCACGACGACCTTGCTCGATCCGGTGGTGGTCGAGGTCTATGGCGCCAACATGCCGATCAACCAGATCGGAACCGTGTCCGCGCCCGAACCGCGCATGCTGTCGGTGCAGGTCTGGGACCGCTCGAACGTCACGGCAGTCGAGAAAGCAATCCGCTCCGCCGGGCTCGGCCTGAACCCGATTTCCGACGGCCAGAATATCCGCCTGCCGATCCCCGACCTGACCGAGGAGCGCCGCAAGGAGCTTGCCAAGCTTGCCGGCCAATATGCTGAAAAGGCACGGATCGCCGCGCGCAACGTGCGGCGCGACGGCATGGATCTGGTCAAGCAGGACGAGAAGAAGGGCGAGATCGGCCAGGACGATCAGAAACGGCTCGAGAACGAGGTCCAGAAGCTGACCGACGAGACGATCGCCGAGATCGACGCGGCCGCGGCCGCGAAGGAAAAGGAAATCCTTCAGCAGTGAGTGCTCGTCCGGCCAGCGCGGCGCTGCCGGAAAAGGACGGCGGGACCGGTCCGGCGGTGCCGCGCCACGTCGCCGTCATCATGGACGGCAACGGCCGCTGGGCCAAGGCACGCGGCCTGCCGCGCGTCGCCGGCCATCGCGCCGGCGCCG
>JAQGLH010000132.1 GCA_028293005.1 Alphaproteobacteria bacterium | reverse complement strand
TGCGGCGGATGTCCTCCGCGGTCGGGGCGGCGATCCATTCGGCAGCGATGCGCGCGCCGCGCAGCATCGCCTCGACCGGGTTGCGGCGCGGATAGGGGACGACGAGGATCGCCGTCCCTTTCTTGCCGGCGCGCCCAGTCCGGCCCGAGCGATGCTGGAGCGTCTCGGCATCGCGCGGCAGATCGACGTGGACGACCAGCGACAGCGTCGGCAGATCGATGCCGCGCGCCGCCACGTCGGTGGCCACGCAGACCCGCGCGCGGCGATCGCGCAGCGCCTGCAGCGCCTGGTTGCGCTCGTTCTGGCTATGCTCGCCCGACAGAGCGACGGCGGCAAAGCCGCGCTCGAGGAGGCTGGCATGAAGCCGGCGGACATTCTCGCGCGTGGCGCAGAACAGCATCGCCGACTCGGCCTCGTGGAAGCGCAGCAGATTGACCACCGCATTCTCGATGTCGGCCGGGGCGACCGTCACCGCCTGATACTGGATGTCGCCATGACCGCGGTCCTCGCCGACGGTCGAGATGCGCAAGGCATCGCGCTGATAGCGCTTGGCGAGCGCGACGATCGGCTTCGGGATCGTCGCCGAGAAAAGCATCGTCCGGCGCTCCTGCGGCGTCGCATCGAGGATCTCCTCGAGATCCTCCCGGAAGCCCATGTCGAGCATCTCGTCGGCCTCGTCGAGCACCGCGACGCGAAGATCGCCGAGCGTGAGCGCGCCGCGCTCGAGGTGGTCGCGCAGCCGGCCCGGCGTACCGACGACGATATGCGCACCCTGGCTCAGCGCGCGTCTTTCCTTCGAGGCATCCATGCCGCCGACGCAGGTCGCGATCCGCCCGCCGGCCTTGGCGTAAAGCCATTCGATCTCACGGCTCACTTGCAGCGCGAGTTCGCGCGTCGGCGCGATCACCAGCGCGAGCGGCTCACGGGCGAACGGCAGCCTGCCGTTGTCATCGAGCAATTGCGGCGCCATCGCGAGGCCGAACGCGACGGTCTTGCCCGATCCGGTTTGGGCAGAGACGATCAGATCGCGTCCGTCGGCATCGGGCTCGAGCACGGCAGCTTGCACGGGTGTGGGGGCGGAATAGCCGCGGGTGGACAGGGCTTCGGCGAGAAACGCGGGCAGACGATCGAAATTCATGGTCTTCCAAATGGGTTGCGCCGCGGCTGCGGCAAGGGGGTATCTGAAATGAGCGCAGCGGCGGGGGGACGGGTGGGCCGAAGCTGCTGCTCTTGAACTTGCTATCCAGGCTGGAGGCCGGCCGCTCGGAAGCGGAAGCCTTGACGTGGGTTGGGAATGCGCCCACACATTTTTAGCACTCTCATGTGGAGAGTGCCAATCCGCAATGGGCAGCGCTGGCTCCTGCTTGTGAGACCGACGATTTGTCGCCGCCCAGCGAAAGGACCCATAGCATGAAATTCCGCCCTTTGCACGACCGCGTGCTCGTCCGCCGCATCGAAGCTGCCGAAAAGACCGCCGGCGGGATCATCATTCCCGACACTGCCAAGGAAAAGCCGCAGGAAGGCGAAGTCGTCGCCATCGGCACGGGCGTGCGCGGTGACGATGGGTCCATCACGCCACTCGACGTCAAGGCCGGAGACAAGATCCTGTTCGGCAAATGGTCCGGCACCGAGATCAAGGTCGACGGCGAAGACCTGCTCATCATGAAGGTAAGCGACGTTCTCGGTATCGTCGGCTGAACCCACCGCACCTTCATCCAGGCCCTGCTTAACGCGCGCGCCGCCACCGGCGAACAAGCCAAATCCAAGGATCTAAGATCATGTCAGCCAAAGACGTAAAATTCTCCCGCGATGCCCGCGAAAGCATTACCCGCGGTGTCGACATTCTCGCCAATGCGGTGCGGGTGACGCTCGGCCCCAAGGGCCGCAACGTCGTGCTCGACAAAAGCTATGGCGCGCCGCGCATCACCAAGGACGGTGTCACCGTCGCCAAGGAGATCGAGCTCAAGGACAAGTTCGAGAACATGGGCGCGCAGATGCTGCGCGCGGTCGCGTCGAACACGCACGATCATGCCGGCGACGGCACCACCACCGCGACCGTTCTCGCCCAGGCGATCGTTCGCGAGGGCATGAAATCGGTCGCGGCCGGCATCAGCCCGATGGATCTCAAGCGCGGCATCGACATCGCCGTCGCTAAGGTCGTCGAGGATCTCAAGGCGCGCTCGAAGCCGGTCTCGGACAACAATGAGATCGCCCAAGTCGGCATCATCTCGGCCAATGGCGACGAGGTCGTCGGCCGCAAGATCGCCGAAGCGATGGAAAAGGTCGGCAAGGAAGGCGTGATCACCGTCGAGGAGGCGACCGGTATCGAGTTCGAGCTCGACGTGGTCGAAGGCATGCAGTTCGACCGCGGCTATCTCAGCCCCTATTTCATCACCAATGCGGAAAAGATGCAGGTCGAGCTGATCGACCCCTATATCCTCCTCCACGAAAAGAAGCTTTCGACGCTGCAGTCGATGCTCCCGATCCTCGAAGCGGTGATCCAGTCGGGCCGCCCGTTGCTGATCGTCGCCGAGGACGTCGAGGGCGAGGGGCTCGCGGCGCTGGTGGTCAACAAGCTGCGCGGCGGCCTCAAGGTCGCGGCCGTCAAGGCGCCGGGCTTCGGCGATCGCCGCAAGGCGACGCTCGAGGATATCGGCGTGCTCGTCGATGGCCAGATGATCTCCGACGATCTCGGGATCAAGCTCGAGAGCGTGACGCTGGACATGCTCGGCTCCGCCAAGCGGGTCACGATCGACAAGGACAAGACCACGATCGTCGACGGCGCCGGCAGCCCCGAAGCGATCAAGGCACGCGCCGACGCGATCCGCGGCCAGATCGAACGGTCGGACAGCGAATATGACATGGAGAAGCTCCAGGAGCGCCTTGCCAAGCTCTCCGGCGGCGTTGCCGTGATCAAGGTCGGCGGCTCGTCCGAGGTCGAGGTGAAGGAGCGCAAGGACAGAGTCGACGACGCGCTCCACGCCACCCGCGCCGCGGTCGAGGAAGGCGTCGTCCCCGGCGGCGGCACTGCGCTTCTGTACGCCTCGCGCGCCCTCGACGACATGAAGGGCGGCAATGACGACCAGACGCGGGGCATCGACATCGTCCGCAAGGCGCTGCAGGCGCCGCTTCGGCAGATCGCCGAGAATGCGGGCCACGACGGGGCCGTCGTCGCCGGCAAGCTGATCGACGGCAATGATCAGAATCTCGGCTTCAACGCCCAGACCGAGCAATATGAGGATCTCATCAAGTCGGGCGTGATCGATCCCACCAAGGTCGTGCGCTCGGCATTGCAGGATGCCTCCTCGGTCGCGGGGCTTCTGATCACGACCGAAGCAGCAATTGCCGACACGGCCGACGATGCTCCCTCGATGCCGGCGATGCCGGGCGGCATGGGCGGCATGGGTGGAATGAACTTCTAACCACCCCGATTTTTGGGTGTCCAAGGCCGGTTCGAAGCACGAGCTTCGGGCCGGCCTTTGCTCGTGCGCTCGGCAGCGACGCTTCGCCAGCTGGCGACCACTCTGTCGGGGCCGAGCTCTATCGGGCCGAGCTGCATCGTCTGCGTCGATCACCGTCATCGGGAATAAGAATTGGAACCGGCAACGCGGTTCGGGACATGTGAAATCATAAGAATGAAAGGAACTATTCCATGGCGGATGAGGAAAAAGGCAAGTCGATCGGCCTGACCACGCGGCAGGGGCACCCGGTCTACGACAACCAGAACACGCGCAGCGTCGGCGATCGCGGTCCGCTCGTGCTCGAGGATTATCAGTTCCTCGAAAAGATGACCCATTTCGATCGCGAGCGGATCCCCGAGCGCGTCGTCCACGCGCGCGGCGCCGCAGCGCACGGCCATTTCGAGCCGACCGGCATGGCCGGCGATCATCCGATCGAGAAATACACGCGTGCGACCGTGTTCAAGAAGGGCAGCCGGACGCCGATCTTCGTGCGCCTCTCGACGGTCGTGCACGGCGGCCACAGCCCCGAGACGCTGCGCGATCCGCGCGGCTTCGCGATCAAATTCTACACCGACGCCGGCAATTGGGACCTCGTCGGCAACAACCTCAAGGTGTTCTTCATCCGCGACCCGATCAAATTCCCCGACATGGTCCACGCGTTCAAGCCGGACCCGGTGCACAATCGCCAGGACATGAACCGTTTCTTCGACTTCGTCAGCCTGACCCCCGAAGCGACGCACATGATCACCTGGCTGTTCTCGCCGTGGGGCATTCCGGCCGATTACCGGCACATGCAGGGCTCGGGCGTCAACACCTACAAATTGGTCGACGACGAGGGCAAGACCGTCCTGGTCAAGTTCCACTTCCAGCCGCGGCAGGGAATCAGGAACCTGACTTCCGCCGAAGCCTCGGCCATCCAGGCGAAGGACTTCAACCACGCCACTGGCGATCTCTACGATTCGATCGAGCGCGGCGAGTTTCCCGAGTGGGACATGTTCATCCAGGTGATGAGCGACGCCGAGCATCCCGAGCTCGACTGGGATCCGCTCGACGTCACAAAATTGTGGCCCGAGGACCAATTCCCCCTGCTCCACGTCGGCCACATCCAGCTCAACCGCAACCCGGTCGACTATCACAACGAGGTCGAGCAGGTGGCGTTCGGCACCGGCGTGCTGGTCGACGGGATCGACTTCTCGGAGGACAAGCTTCTCCAAGGTCGGACCTTCGCTTATTCGGACACGCAGCGCTATCGCGTCGGCCCCAATTATCTCCAGCTGCCGATCAATGCTCCCAAATGCCCGTTCGCGACCAATCAGCGCGGCGGACAGATGAGCTACCGGGCCGACGGCACCGACCAGGGCGGCGATCCGCACGTCAACTACGAGCCGTCGAACCGCAATGGACCCAAGCAGCAGGCGCCCGCCGGTCCGCCGCCGCGGCCTTATGTCGAGGGTCATGTCGGCCGCGAGAAGATCAGCCGGACCAATGATTTCGCCCAGGCGGGCGAGCGTTACCGGACCTTCAGCGACGCCGAGCGCGACGAATTGATCGCCAATCTCGTCGGTGCGCTGTCGCAGTGCGACGCGGTGATCCAGCAGAAGATGGTCTCGCATTTCACCCAGGCCGATCCCGATTACGGCCGACGGGTTGCCGAAGGGCTGGGAATGGAGGCCCGCGCCGAAGCGGCCGAATAGAGCCTTCAAAAAGGAGCGGGGTGGCGGACGCAGCTCGCAACTTGTTCGGGGAGCAGTGCTTCGGACGAAGACCATCGTTAAGCGCCCGCCGGGGATGCGCTCGCTCAATGGGCGATTACGAGAGCTGCCAACCGACAAACAGCGGCAGCGCCTCGCGCAGCCATGCCCTTCCGCGACGGGAGAACAGGGCGGCCCCGACAGGGGATCCCAGAGCGGCCTTTGCGGCACGCCAGCGCCCGGCGCGCCGGAACGCGGCCCGACAGGCGCGCATCCAGAAGAAGCTTGTCACGAAACGGAGACTGTCCGCATCGACATACTGGGTGCGCGCGTTGGCCGACCGCATCTGCGCGATCCAGCACTCTGCCCAGCCAAGAAATTCCGTGTCGGGATAAAATGCTTTCGGATTTCCGAGCAGGATATGGCGGCCTATGTCGTCTGCGGTAAATTTCATCCCCAGTTGGCGAAGCGGGGCAGCAAGCAGGTCCATTTTCCGGTCGTGAATCGCATTCTCCTGCAGTCGGATGATCTGATCCTTATGGATTCGACGATCGACGAGAACGAGCGGAAGATTCTCGATGGTATGGGCGCGGGCAAGGCGGATGAATACATCGAGATCTTCGCAAACGCGGTTTTCGGGCTTGTAACGATGCTCCCGCAAAATCGCCGCACGGCCGGTAATCGACGATTGCTGGAACGCGGAGCGGAAGAGGAGCCAGGCTGCAATATCGCTCGACTCGAGAGGCGGGACCCGTATCCCGGCTAAAGGCGTGCCGTCGGGCCGGATCTTGCCCGCACAGCAGCCGACCATCGCGACCGAAGGATTTTGGTCGAGGTAGCGGACCTGCGTCTGAAGCCGATCGGGCCGCGCCAGATCGTCGCTGTCGAGCCAGGCGATATATTGTCCCTGCGCTTCATCGAGCCCGGTGTTGCGTGCGTCGGGGATGCCTCGATTGCGCTCATGCTGTACTATCCGCACACGCGGATCGGCGATCGAACGGGCCGCGGCAACCGAGGCATCGGTCGAGCCATCGTCGACGACAATGATTTCGAGGTCGGATAGACTTTGACGGGTGACGCTTTCGATCGCGCCGGTGATAAAATGCGCCCGATTGAAAACCGGAATGATGACCGAGACACGCGGCTGCGGCACGTCTATTCGGGCCGCAACGGAGCGGCGGCGCGCCTGGCGCTGTCTGTCGTATGAGCCTGTGGGCGCGGGGAAGCTCGATGCATATCGCTTACCTAAGCTGTCGCGCGTGTTTCGCAACGTTCGCCGGTGTGCGTCTAACGGCGGCAGATCGATACAGGGAATCGTCGCACGAACAACCGACTCTGCGAGCTGGCGCTGGTCCGCGTGAGCCGGGGCTTTCGCTTGTGGTGGTTGGCACACCTCTTTAATCCGGCTGACGCATGGAAAATGACCGGCCTCCGCGGCGCCATTTGCAGGACGCGGTGTGGGCAGCCGCCAGGAACCTCGGCTGGCTGCTGGCGAGCCGAGGAGTGCTTGCCGTGCTGTCGCTTGCCTACCTCGCGATCGCGACGCGCACTCTGGGCCCGCACGATTTCGGCCGCTTTGTCCTAATTATCGGTGCCTCGCAGGCGATCGCCGTCTTCGTTGGCTTTCAGACGTGGCAGATCGTCGTTCGGTACGGCGTTGACCACCTCCTCGCGGGTGACGAGGCACGCCTTTCGCGGCTGCTCCGGGCTTGTGCCGCTCTTGATGCGGGCAGTGCGATCACTGGCATCGGGCTTTCGGCTGGCGTCCTCTTGCTATGGGGCGACAGCTTCGGAATGCATGCGGGTCTGATGCGCGACACGATGCTGTTCGCATTCGTTCAGCTCATCACGATTCGGTCGACGGCCTTGGGCGTGCTGCGTCTGCGCGACCGCTTCTCGCTTTCGGCAGTTGCGGACAGCATGACTCCGGTGGTGCGGTTCGTCGGCGCCGGAGCGGCCAGTCTGTTCATGCCGAACTTGCATGGCTTTCTGTTCGCTTGGGCTGCCGCAGAGTTGGTGAGTTCGGGCACCTACTGGCTGATGCTCGTCCGCACCGGCGACATACGGCTGTTCGGAAGCCACGCCCGGCCTAAGGGAAAGCTGCTTGAGGAGAACCCAGGCCTTATTCGCTTCGCGCTGAGCACCAATGCGGCATCCAGCCTCGGCCTCGGCAGTAAGCAGGTATCGACTTTGCTGGTCGGCCTTTACGCAGGACCTGCGGCGGCTGGCGTGTTCCGAATCGCGTTCCAAGTATCGCAAGGCTTGTCGAAGCTCTCGCAGCTGCTCGCGCGCGCTGCATTCCCCGAAATCGTGCGCGCGGTCCGATCGGCTGGCGCCGCCGAATTGGGCCGCATGCTTCGTCGGCTGTTCTGGGCCTCCGCCGCGGCTGCCTTCGTGATCATCGCCCTTGCCATACCGCTCGGCCGGCCGATCCTGTCGCTCGTAGCCGGTCACGATTATGCGCGTGCCTATCCGTTGCTGTTATGGCTGGTTGCGGCCGGCTGCCTCGATCTCATGACCGTGACGTTCGAGCCTGTCCTGATGGCCGCGCACCGCGCAGGAACGGCACTCGCGGCGCGCGCCGTTTCAACCGCCTTGTTGCTGCTGACGACAGTGCTGCTGTTGCCCACGAGCGGTCCGATCGGCGCGAGCATTGGCATCTTGGTCGGCTCCGCCAGCGCGGCCTTACTCCTGGGGTTGGCAGTGTTGCACTACGCGCGAAGCGCGGCGCGGCCGGCTCCGGCGAAAGTTGCGGAGGCATTGACCGAGACCCAACTCGAGGGCCCCGAAAACCAGATGTGATCGAGGCCTCGATGACCTCGCTTAATCCGCACCGTGGAGCGCGAACAATATCTCGTCGGCTGCCCGACTCGCCGCCATCCCGCTCGTGTCTCCGAGGGAACGTTCGGCATAGTCACGCTGAATAACGGCATAGTGCCGATGCTCGTCGACCGCACGCGTGACGGCGGGAAGAAAATCGTTCAGTTCCGTCACGACTTCGCCGCACGACCACATGGCGTAAGAGGGGTTCTCGCGCCAGTCGGCTGCCATCGGGTTCAGGAAGATGCATGGCCGCGGGCGCATCAGGAATTCAAGCAGCTGGCTCGATGTGTCGCCGACGTAAATGTCGGCCATGGCCGTATAGCTGCCGTCGACCGTCGCAAAGGTGTCGAGGTCGCAATGGACATGCGCATGTTCTGCAGCGGATGTGAGGATTGAGCGAACCTCCGGTGCGGTCTCGACGAGGCGCTGGTGCGGCGCGAGAATGACATTGTACCGCTGCTGGCGAACCAATGTTCGAACCACTTCTTGCCCCCATTGTGGCCAGGAGGAGCGATGGGCCTGCCAATGCGGCGTGTAGAGAATGATCGGCCGTTTCTCGGGAAAGACAAATCTGGCGTGGGTGCGCTGACGAAAGGCAGCTTTGACATATCCGGTCGCGATGATGCGGTCAGGGTCCATCCCGCGTTCGAGATAGGTTGAGCGTTCCAGTTCGCTAGGGACGAGCGTTCGCCACGCCGATAGCCGGCGCCGGTCATCGCGCGCGCTCATCGAACCTACGCCATGCGACGTTTTGATGAAGCGCGTCCGGAGCGGGAGGATCGTCGGCAGCCACAGGCTCGTCTGCTCGGCGCAGACTGCGACCGGCACCCGCACCAAGCGCGGTGCGAGTCCCGCGAGCATCCGAAGCTTTGACGGGAGAGGCGGATTTTGGCCGGATTCGAACTCGGAAAGTTTCACGAAGCCTGGCGCCCGGCGAAGGCGGACGTTGGCAAATTGCTCGGTCCACGCGCCGAGGAGTTCCTCGTGGACTGAAGTGGCAACCCACAGGTCGATCGGGACCTCGCCCGCCTTTTCGGCCAGTGCCTCGACGATGGGGAAGAGATGGGGAATGAGCAATGTTTCGCCCAGGAACAGGAATGAGACCGAAGCTTTCACGCGATCAATGCCATTGGCAATCGCGTCGATCGGCCGGCAGCATCAGCTAGGTCCCGCGGATGGTTGTCGCATATCGTTACCCAGGTCGAAGCGTGAGCGTTCGCGCCCTCCTTGCGGCGCATGTCACGATCGGGGCCGGCGTCCCTCAAACGCTTGGCGGCGACCAGGCTCGGGAAATGATCGATCCGCAGTCCCCATTCCTTGCCGACGCGTTCCGCCAAGAATTCCAGCAGGTGTAGATCGTCTCGACCGGGTAGCGGCGAGGGATGGCGTGGGGCCTGCCTTGCGTAATCAACCCACAAGCCACGCGGCTTTCCGCGAGGAAATTTCTCGTCCGTCGTCTTCAATTCTTGGAGGCAGACGAGGTCGGGTTGCGCCTCCTCGAGCCACTCCATGAGCCGCGGCAACCCGCCGCCGACACCGTCGACGTCGAATGTCGCGATCTTCATGCTCCCCCCGCTGGTCGCCGGGCAAGGATCGCTTCGGCAAGCGCGAGATCTTCAAGCTTGTCGACGTCGATCGCGGCTTCGGCAAAGGGCAGCCGTACCGGACGTGCGTCGAAGCCGCTGCGGCGTCCGGCGATTTGCACCGCCCGCTCCAGCGAAATGGTTCGGGTGATCGCGCGCAACGCGAGCAGCGGCCCGAAATGCAGGAGCAGACGGAGCGCCTTCTTGCGGTTGCGCTCGACCTCGGACCACAGTTCAAGGCCGCGGCGCGCATCGGGTGTCCGCAACGCAAACAAGTTGGCACCGGAGAAGGCACCGTCGCTGAAGCGCAGCCAGGTTCGTTTAGTGGTCGGGTAGGCCGCTTCCACCGTTCGGCGCTCGACCACGCCGACCGCGGCATCCGCTTCTCCGACGGATCCGATAAAGTGCTCGACCATGGCCGGTGTCAGCAGTGGGTGATCGGCAGTGACTAGCAGAATCGGGAAGGGTGTCTGCGTCTCTCCGGCTATGGCGAGGATGCTGCGCGATATTCCGTCTCCGCTCACCGCCGTCCCGATTCTTCCCTCCTCATGCATCCAGCCCAGGTCGCCGCCAAGTAGACGATCCGGGTCCTGCGCGAGGATGATGATGCGGTCGAGCCGCGGGCACGTGAGCAGGACGTGCACGACCCGGCTCAGCATCGGTTCCCCGCCTACCGGGATGAGCGCCTTGGCAGTGACCCCACAGGCCGAGGCGAAATTATCCTCGCCTGGCCGTTCGCCGGCGAGGACGACCGCGGTCCACTGCGGCGTGGTCATTGCTTCATCTATGCGCGGTGACATGCGATCTCCGGGATCCTGAACGTCTCTCGCGAGGGATAAGCCGCTCAGCTGTCTATCGGCTGATGGTGAAGCTGGTTCCAGCGTTCTATGTCCTCCGGACGGTCAATTTCCTGCCAAAAGCCCCGACCGACTTCGATGGCGCCAACACCGGTCCGATGCGCGACGTCATCGACAACGGCATGATGGAAGCGATTGGCGCCCGATGGCGACCGCAGCACCCGTTCGAGCGCGGACAAATAGTTTTCACCGTACGGATCCCGGGAGACGACGACTCCGAGCGACCGGTATTCAGCACGTGACAGCGGGAGGCCCTTGGCCACTTCGCGAACGATACCACCGGCGAGTTCCACCCGCATGTCATCCTCTTCCGGCTTGTGCGCCTTCTCGACGAGCAAGTTGACGCCGGCGCAAGCCCGCTTGAGCGCCTCGGCCAGGAGTGCGGGATCGAAGATCGTGTCGCCATTGAGGAGGATGAAAGGCTGGCGCAACTGCTCTCTTGCCACCCAAACGCTGCCGATGCTGCTCGCGGCCTGCCAGAACGGATTGTACAGCGTCGCGATCGCGATGCCGTCGTCGCAGAGCAGTGCGGTTGCACTCTCAATCTGCTCGGCGCGATAGCCGGTGATGATCGTAAACGTTTCCACGCCGGCGGTGAGAAGCGCATCGAGCTGGTGCCGGAGAATCGACTTCCCACCCACGCGGACCAGACATTTTGGTACTTCCAGGGTCAGCGGCAGAAGCCGCGAACCCTGACCTGCACTGAGGATAATCGCATGCCGGACGTTCATGGCGGGCCCGGCTAAGCATCAATTGTGGCGAATGTTAGTGGGTCGGTCGTCTTCAGCCGGGAAGCTGCACATTTTCAATGAAGCGTTCCAGGGCTTCATAGGCGGCATCGTCGGTCATCTGCTGGGGCGGGTGCTTGCAGAAATAGGCCGAGGCCGGGTGGATCGGGCCGCCCAGCCCGCGGTCCTTGGCGAGCTTGGCGCAGCGGATCATGTCGATC
>JAQGLH010000094.1 GCA_028293005.1 Alphaproteobacteria bacterium | reverse complement strand
GGCCGCTGGGCGACAGTGGCTTGCTCGTACCCGAAATAGGTTTTGGCTGCGGCCCCACCGCCGGCCTGATGATCTCCGGCGATGAGCGCGAACAAGTTGCGGTCGTCGCCGCGGCGATCGAGCAAGGCGTCCGCTATTTCGACACCGCGGCGCGTTATGGCGATGGCCGTTCGGAGCGCAACCTGGGACGGGCGCTTCGCGCCTTGTCGACGTCCGCGATCGTCGCGACCAAAGTCACCATCGAGGACCGAGATCTTGACGATATCGCCGGAGCGGTCGTCGCTTCGGTCGAAGCGAGCCTCGGACGGCTCGGCATGGAAGCTGTCGCGATCGTCCACCTTCACAATCGCGTTGGCGGGCGGCGCGCGGCGAAGGCTGACCAGGGATCGGGAATATTGCTCTCGGTCGATGACGTCCTTGGTCCCAAGGGCGTTGCCGACGGATTCGAGCGGCTGCGCCGCCGCGGCTTGGTCGAGCATGTCGGCGGCTGCGGGTTCGGGGGCGAGATGCCCGCCTTAGCGCAGGTGACCGCAGCAGGCGTGTTCGACTCGCTCTTGGTTAACTACAGCATGATCAATCCGAGCGCGTTCGAGCCGGCGACAGTGCCGGTCGATCCCGATTATCGGGGGATCGGGTCAAAGGCCGCTGGCGCCGGAATGGGCATCGTTGCACTGCGTGTCCTCGAAGGAGGCTTGCTGACCGGCCGCTCGCCCGATCCCGCGGCAGGGCATCTGGCCTTTGTGCTCGACGAGTGCGAGACCCTCACCGAAGCCGCGGTCCGCCATGCATTGTCCAATCCGGCCGTCTCGACCGTGTTGGTGGGTATTTCCGATCGTAGCCAGCTCGACGCCGCGGTGGTCGCGGCAAAGCGGGGCGCGCTCCCCAAGCCATTGCTCGATAGGATCCGAAGCCGCGACCGATAGCCGGTGTGTAAGCAAGCATGATGCGTAAAGCATGGATTTGCGCCGGCACAATCTTCAGATTGCCGCCAGGGAGTGGGAGCGGATTGGAGTTGATGGCCGAAATAAGCCTGCGCGCCGACGATCGCCATGAGCAGCCACGCGCGGGCCCCGGCTCGATCGGCTTGTACCCCTGGTATGTCGCAGCTCTGCTGTCGCTGGCTCAGCTGGTGTCGGTGCTCGACCGCTATTTGATGAGCGTGGCGCTCGAGCCGGTGAAGGCGGACCTCATGCTGAGCGATTCGCAGCTCGGGCTGCTCACGGGCGTCAGCTTCGCCTTGCTCTTCACGCTCGCAAGCCTGCCGCTGGGCAGGGCGGCCGACATCGGCAGCCGCCGGTTGATCATCGTCTGTGGGATCGCCGCCTGGAGCGTCGCGACAATGGCGGGTGGGTTCGCCGACTCCTTCACCAGTCTGTTCGTCACGCGCTTGGGGGTAGGCCTTGGCGAAGCGGCCATGATGCCGGCGGCGATGTCGCTGATCGCTGCTTATTTCATCAAGTCGCAGCGCACCAAGGGTGTCGCGATCTTCTCGATCGGCGGCTCGCTCGGTCGCGCGGCCGCCTTCATGGGCGGGGGCGCCACGCTCGCGCTACTGGCAGCGCATGGGGGGCTGGCTTTGCCCGCGGGCTTGCTTCTGAAGCCGTGGCAAGGCTTGTTCTTCCTGGCTGGCGCGATCGGGTTCGTCGTCGCCTTATTGTGCCTGACGATCCGCGAGCCGCGGCGGTCGAGCACTGAACGGTCGGGACGGCTGAACGACTCGCTGACCTATTTCTGGGAGAACAGGGGCCTCTATCTCCGGTTTTTCCTCGCTTATTCGGCGGTCGTCGCGATTGTGATGTCGCTCGCCTCGTGGACGGTCAGCATCTATGTGCGCGGCCACGGCCTATCGGTTGCGCAGGCAAGCATGCTGGTGGGTGCAACCAGCCTGGCGCTGGGTCCGGCCGGCGGCTGGTTCGGAGGGTGGCTTACCGATCGCATGATCCGCGCCGGCGTCGTCGCCGCGCCGCTGCTCGTGCTGGCCGGCGTGCTGACGGTGGCGCCGTTCGCGGGCCTCATGATGGCGCTCGCCCCGTCCGCGGCGGTAGTCGCGCTCGGCTACGGCATCGTTTATTTTTCGATCAGCGCGGCTGGTCCGGCCGGCTTTGGCGGTCTTCAGCTGGTGACGCCCGAGCGGCATCGCGGTTTCACCTCGGCCATGCTGCTTTGCGCTTACACATTGCTGGGATCGGGGCTGGGGCCGTTGATCGTCGGGCTTGTCAGCGATTATCTGCTGCGCGACGAGCAGGCGATCGCAACCGCGCTGGCCGCGTCGCTGGCCTTGTTCGCGCTGATCGGGCTGCCGGCGGCGCTCGCTGGGCGGAGAAGTTATCAGGACGCGATGCAGCGGACCGACTGAGCCCAGGAGCAGGATGATGACTGTAGCAGCCAAACACGCGTGTCCGTCCGAAACCTTCCTGTCGAGGCCGCTGCGGCTGCTCATCGATGGCGAGTGGGTCGATGCGCAATCGGGCGAGACATTCGAGTTCGAGGATCCATCGACCGGCGAGGTCATCGGCAGCGCCGCTGCTGCCGGGCCGGCGGACATCGATCGTGCGGTTGTGGCGGCGCGACGGGCATTCGACAGCGGCCCGTGGCCGGCGATGCCCGCGGTCGAGCGCGCTCGGCTGATGAATCGACTCGCCGATCTGATCGACGCCGATGCCGACGAACTGGCGCGGCTCGAGAGCCTCGACGGCGGCAACCCGCTGCGCAGCACCCGCCACGTCGACATCGCCGGAGCGGCGGGGCGGCTGCGTTACAACGCCGGTTGGACCAACAAGATTTTCGGCGACACGATGCTGATGCCGCCGGCGAGCGACGCCTTCCTGTGCTCGATCCGCGAGCCGTTAGGCGTGGTCGGCGCGATCACGCCGTGGAACGCACCCTTCTTTATGGCGGTCGGCAAGATCGCGCTCGCGGTCGCTGCAGGCTGCACGGTCGTTCTGAAGCCGGCCGAGCTCACGCCGGCATCGGCGATCCGCCTTGGTGAATTGATCGTCGAGGCCGGGTTCCCACGTGGCGTCGTCAACATCGTCACCGGCTTCGGAAATGTCGCGGGACAGGCGCTTGTCGATCATCCCGACGTCGACAAGATTGCCTTCACCGGCTCGACCGCGGTCGGCCGCTCGATCCTCGCCTGCGCTGCCAAGACGATGAAGCGTGTGACGCTGGAGCTTGGCGGGAAGTCTCCCGTGATTATCTTCCCCGATGCTGACGTCGACACGGCGGCGCGTGCCGCTGCGATGGGAGCGGTTTTCAAGACCGGGCAATTCTGCGCAGCGGGCACGCGGATCTTCGCGCACCGCGACATATTCGACCGTGTCGTCGAACTGATGGCCACGACGGTTGGTACCATCAAGGTCGGACCCGCGCTTGCTGCGGACACCGAAATGGGACCGATCGTCTCGCGCAAGCAACGGGATCGCGTGCTGGGTTTCGTCGAAGCCGGCCGTGCTGACGGCGCCGAGATCGCCTGCGGCGGCAGCGCAATCGATGCGCCCGGCTATTTCGTCGCTCCGACAGTCCTTGCCAATACCCACGGATCGATGTCGGTGATGCGCGAGGAGATTTTCGGGCCGGTGCTCTGCGTCACGCGCTTCGATACGGATCAAGGCCTCGATCCGATCGTGGCGATGGCCAATGATACCCATTACGGCCTCGCCGCGCGCGTATGGACGCGCGACCTCGGCACGGCGCACCGCCTTGTTCGACGAATCAAGGCAGGTTCGGTCAGCGTCAACGGCGCGGGCGGCGCGGGCGCCGGCGAGGGACTGCCGTTCGGCGGCTTCAAGCAGTCAGGCATCGGTCGCGAGGGCGGCCACGACGGAATCGAAAGCTATACGGAGCTCAAGACCGTTGCGATCGGCTATTAGGCGCGGCGGGATTGCTGCGGGGGTCAGGCGGTCGCCATCCTGGCCGGAGCGGTGTCGCCATGCTCCTGTTCCCACAGCCGGCGGATGATCTTGCGCGCCTGAATGCCGCCGGCATCGGAACGGATATCGACCAGCGGTCGGCCCGGCGTGGCGAGCAGCCGCGCCTGCTGCGCCTCAAGGATGACTTTGTCTTCGAGCAAAGTGTCGAGCCCGCTCTCATGGAGTTTCTCACCGAGCGCCCGATCGGCGAGGCCGAAGTTCCGCGCCTGGCTGAAATGGTAGGTGCAGCTGGTGTCGCTCGCAGGCGTCACGGCGTGCATGCCGATAAACTGCACACCGCCTTCACGCCGTCCCTCATAGGCGCCGGTGCCGACATCGACGCCGCCGCTCCAGATGCGGATCAAGCCGGGCAGGAAATCGATTTCCTGCCAGCGGTCGATGTTGCCCGCGAACGCGCCGGCCTGGCGATAATGGGGCGGGGGAAGGCTGTCGGGCAGCCAGCGCGTCACCAGCACGCCTTTCTCGGTTTTGCTGGTTCGCATCACCGCGTTGGAATGGGCATTGGGGTTTCCGCCGATCGTATTGCGATGGACGAAGCCGAGATGCGTGAGATCGAGCAGGTTGTCATTGAGCAGCTGCCAGTCTGCGGCGATCTCGATCGTGACGGTGCTCCACGTCCAGCTCGGATCGACATGCTGGCTGTGGCGCGGGATTGCGTCCGTGTCGGCCTTGGCCGGGTCGCCCGGCCAGACCCAGAGCAGGGCGTCCTGCTCGGCCGCCGGATAGGCAGCGAGCCGAGCGGCCTCCGGCACGAAATCCTGGCCGGGTATTTTGACGCAAGCACCCGAACCGACGAATTCGAGCCCGTGATAGGGGCAGCGCAGCACGCCACGTTCGCACGTCCCGCCTTGCGACAACGGCATGCCGCGGTGGATGCAACGGTCCTCGACCGCCGCCGGCACGCCGTCTTCGTCTCGAAAAAAGACGATCGGCTTGCCGCAGATTGCCCGCCCCAGCGGCAGATCGGTCAGGTCTGCGGCAAAGCCGGCAACATACCAATGGTTGAGCAGAAACATGGCGCGATCCTTGGACATCTAGCTTCCGGCTTCTCGCTTGGTTGATCAATGCGGGCGGCGACATTGGTGTATGCGCCATGGGAAGTCACATGTGCAAAACGCATTGGTTCGCCCGTTAACATGCGCTATACACATCGATAACTTCTGTGCCGAAGTGGAGGTTGCGTGATGCTGTCCGATCAACTTCGCTATTTTATGGCCGCCGCGAAGCACGAGCACCTCGGCCGCGCGTCGGAGGAGCTCGAGCTTTCCCAGCCGGCGCTCAGCCGCAGCATTCTCAAGTTGGAGGAGGAGCTCGGTGTTCAGTTATTCGATCGGGCGGGGCGGGGTATACGCCTCAATGCGTCGGGCAAGATCCTGCTGCGACGGATCGAGCGTGCAGCCGCCGAGTTCGACGATGCCCGCCGCGAGCTCGAGGAGCATACGAGCACGCTCAGACGTACCATCTCGATCGGCTATCTAGCGACCTTCGGTGTATGGCTGGTGCCGGAGCTGGTGAAAAGAATCCGTCTCCTCCATCCGGCTGTCCGTTTCAAATTGCTCGAGAGCCCTAGCCCGGTGCTTCGCGACCTGCTGATCGCCGGCGAAATCGACCTCTGTCTGTCTTCCCCGCAATTCATCGATCCCTTGATCGAATGGCGGCCGCTGTTCCGTGAGGATCTGTTTGCGCTGGTACCGCCCGATCATCGCCTTGCCGGGCGCCAGAGCATCGATCTCGTCGAGTTGGCAGACGAGCCGTTCGTGGCGTTGAAGGCGGGCCACGGGCTGCGTCAGACGATCGAGATGTTGTGTCATCAGGCCGGGTTCAGTCCCCGCATCGAGTTCGAAGGTTATGAGGTCGCGACGTTGCGCGGGCTGGTCGGTGCCGGGCTCGGCGTCACGCTTGCGCCCAAGCGCGAGGTAGCCGTTCCGACCCAGGCAGTAACCCTGCCCGTCGCCAATCCCTGCTGCCAAAGGCCGGTGGGGCTGTCGTGGCGGAAGAATCGCTGGCTCTCCCCCGACACGCTTCGCTTCCGCGATTATATTCTCAAGAATCTCCACTCGCGGGATCTGCAACCCGCGACGGGCTCTGGCTCGCCCAACCAGCAGGCGACAAATGCCGATCATCTTACGGCGGCGAACTCTGGCTCGATCTGACTTGAGGCCGCTCAGGCGACAGAAAGGCGCGGCGTAATAATCGCCATATTGTTGCCGAGCCTCTGGGCGTGCGGCGCCTTGCTCGATATAGAGGCGAGCGTGCGGCCGGTCCCGCGGCAAGATCAAAAGATCTGCCTTGAGCAAGACCCGGCCGAAGTTGGAGGATGTCGATGACCCGAATGGAGACGAGCCGAGCGACCACTGCCAAGCAGTTGCGCCCCTACACCCGGCCGTTGATCAAGAACGCCTGGTATGTTGCCGGTTGGGCAGAGGATTTCGGCGAAGATCTGCTCCCGCGCCGGATCCTCGACGAGCCGGTGCTGTTGTACCGCGCGGCAAGCGGCGAGCCGGTCGCGGTGCTCGATGTCTGCCCGCACAAGCTTGCGCCGATGCACCTCGGCCAGCGGATCGGCGACGATGTGCAATGCGGCTATCACGGCCTCAAGTTCAACAGACACGGCGTCTGCGTCCACAATCCGCAAGGCAACGGCATCATCCCACCCAACGCGAAGCTGAAATCCTATCCGACCGTCGAACGCTACGGCGCCGTCTGGATCTGGATGGGTGACCCGGCAAAGGCCGATCCGCAGGCGATTCCCGACTTCAGCCACATCGACGACCCTAAACGACGGTCGGTGAAGGGTGGCCACAAGGTGCAGTGCAATTATATGATGATGGTCGAGAATTTGATGGATCTCGGCCACATCATCTTCCTCCACAGCCAGACCGGGGGGCTCGAGAATCTGGTGTTGAGCGAGGGCAAGACCGGCCACGAAGGCGGCACGATCACCGATCAGCGCCTCTATGAGGATATTGCCACGCCCAGCCTGTTCAGCGACCATATGGAGGACCGGCGCGTCGATTTCTGGACCGACATCCGCTGGAATGCGCCCTCGCTGATCAGGAATCACGCCGGCGCCGCGCCGCGTGGGCATGCCCGTGGCGATCGCAGCACCGATCAGCTCGGATCGCATTTCCTGACGCCCGAGACGCACGATACGACCCATTATTTCTACGCCCATTCGAGGAATTATGCGCTCGACGATGCCGAGGGCGATGAGATCTGGCGCCACTGGCAGCGTACCGCGCTCAAGGCCGAGGACAGCATGGTCGCCGAAGCGATTCAGGGCGTGGTCCCGCAGGCCGAGGAGCTCGGCGTCGAGATGGTCGTGCTCAGCACCGATCTGTCGGGCATTCGGGTCAACCGCATCCTCGAGGAAATGGCCGCCGCCGAGCGCGACGACGGCTGAGTGGCGACCCGTGGGCGCGGCTGCGTCCGCAGCCACGCCCGCCCATTCCATTCCCATGCCCCAGCCCAAGTAGACGCCCACGCCGCATTGAACATTGGTTCTGGCCTGCGGGCAGCCATGATCGCGCAGTCGCGCCGCCTGATCGGCCTGCCGGTCCCTGCGGGCGGAAATGGATTCGCGAGTCCGGCGCAGGCCCGCACCGGCCGGCGGAAGGCTGAGCCTCAACCGTTGATCGAGCTTCGGTCGATGCTCGTCACGCGCCAATAACGATGGCTATAATCCTGAACATGCTGGACTATTTTCGGTTTTCGAAGAGCAGAAGCGCACCTTCGGAGTTCCTGTTGCACATAAGATAAAGCATTGACTGATATTCCGCCGTTCGATAACTCTTGATGCATAACAACAAGAGGGGACGCATGGCGGAGAGACTCGGGCACGCAAGCCGCATCATCGCGGCTAATTCCGCGCCCACTGCCGCTCCTGGCGGGCACTTCGCGTGAAGAGCATGCCGGTGATGTGCCGCTCGATCGGTGCATGATCAGGAAGGCGTTCGAACAAGCGCTGCCGGTCGTGCTCCGTTACCCGCTGCACCACGGAGATTTGATAGTTTCACTGTCTCTTTAGTTGATACCCGGATGTCGGGACTTGCAGACGATGGCAAAAAACCACGCTGCATGGCCACGGCCGGCTGTTCTGACGACGAACAAGAAAAAATAATGATTCAAGGAGGGGATCAGGGGCATGACCAGCAAAACGAAGCTTCTTTTGTCGAGCAGCATTGGCTTGGCGATGGCGATGACCAGCGCGAGCGCGTTCGCCGCCGCTCAGGAACAGGCCGCGTCGGCGTCGTCGAGCGCTGCTCTCGCCCCGCCTGCGCCCGAGCCGGG
Source organism: Alphaproteobacteria bacterium (assembly GCA_028293005.1). The sequence continues at coordinate 1,131 of JAQGLH010000094.1, read as the reverse complement.
CGTCGGCGACATCGTCGTCACCGCGCGCAAGCGGCTCGAGCGGAGCAACGACGTCGGCATGTCGATCTCGGCGCTGACCGGCGCCTCGTTGATCGAGCGCGGCATCACCAGCCCCGAGCAGCTCGTGAAGGTCGTGCCGGGCTTCACTTATTCGCGCAGCACCTACGGTTCCCCGGTCTACACGTTGCGCGGCATCGGCTTCAATGAATCGAGCCTTGCGGTCGCGCCGGCGGTCTCCGCCTATGTCGACGAAGTGCCGCTGCCGTTTTCGGTGATGACCCAGGCCGCGACGCTCGATCTCGAGCGCGTCGAGGTTCTCAAAGGGCCGCAGGGTACCTTGTTCGGGCAGAATTCTACCGGCGGCGCGATCAACTATATCGCCGCGAAGCCGACCAGGTCGCTCGCCGCCGGATTCGACATCACCGTTGCCCGTTTCGACGAGGTGGCGACCAACGGCTTCATCAGCGGTCCGCTCAGCGATACGCTTCGAGCCCGCGTCGCGGTCCGCAAGCAATATATGGGCCCGTGGCAGAAGAGCGTCACCCGCCCCGACGACGAGAACGGCAATATCGACCGGGTCCAGGCGCGCCTGCTGCTCGACTGGGAACCCAACGAGCGGACGTTCTTCGAACTGAACGTCAGCGGCTGGCGTGACAATTCGGAGCCTCCCGCCGGCCAATATGTCGGGATCATCGCGGCGGTCGCGCCGGCCTATATCAAGGCGCTGCCGCAGGCGCCCGAAAAGCCGCGGGCGGCCGATTGGACACCGGGCACCGATTTCTACATCAATGACGACTTCTGGCAGGTCTCGCTGCGCGGCTCATACGATATCACCGGCGCCGTCACCTTGACCTCGATCTCGGCCTACCAGAAATTCACGCGCGACACCGTCGTCGATGCCGACGGCACGCAGTTCCAGAATTGGGACGTGCACAATTACGGCTTCGTCAAATCATTCTCGCAGGAGCTCCGCCTGGCCGGCCAGTCCGGACCGTTCGAGTGGCTGATCGGTGGCAATTATCAGCACGACAAGACCTATGATGTCGACGCGGTTATGGTGCGCGATTCGAGCTTCCCGTTCGACGCCGGTTCGGCGATCGGCGGGAACAAGGTCGAGACCTGGGCCGGGTT
>JAQGLH010000032.1 GCA_028293005.1 Alphaproteobacteria bacterium | reverse complement strand
GGCAACCGTCTCTCCATAGCCCTTGAGGAAGCGGATCTCGCCGTCCTCGACGACGCCAACCGCAAGGCCGACGACCGGGTCCTTCTGCGCGAGCTGCTGCAAGCGGGAGTCGAGCAGCCCATAGTCGATCGCCGTCGCGCGGCGTTGCGCTTCCGAGATCTGAATGCCATTCGATGGACCAGGAGCGGCCGCAGCGCCTGGCGAAGAACCGCCGCCGCTGATCGATCCGCCCGACGCGCCGATGATGAACAGCCCGAGCACCAGAGCGGCGATCGAGGCCGACGCGATCCGGGCCTTCAGCGAAGCTCTCCCCGGCACGCGATTTGCTGATGCACGATTTGCTGATGCGCGATTTGCTGATGCGCGATTTGCTGCCGCGCGCAGCCGTCGCTCACGCACCCCTCGCTTGAAATGCGAGGATGAAGCCGAACAGGCTTGAACATGCTAAACTCTTCCACCCCTATGGTAAAAATTCAGTAAGCGGGCTCACCCGCTTTGGGAAGGGCCGATGCAAGCCATTTCCTCGGCTTCCCGTGAACTCGACACGCCTCGTCGTTCCTGCCACGCTCCCCGCGGAACTTTTAACCACGGCCGCGACGATCTGCACTGGCCGCGGCACATGGTAGAGCTTAGAACCCAAGCGTCGGGAGGCGGTGGAATGCAGTTCCTCAAAACTCTGTTCTGGGTCGCGCTGGCGGTGGTCCTGGTGCTGTTCGCGCGCGCCAATTGGATCGCGGTGACGCTCAAATTATGGGGCGGGCTCGAAGCCGACATCAAGCTTCCGGTGCTCGTCTTCGGAGCGTTCCTTGCCGGCCTCCTGCCGACGGTGCTTCTGTATCGCGCGCGGCTATGGTCGTTGCGCCGGCGCTTCGAAACCCAGGAGCGCAATCTGGCCGCGCTGCAGGGCGTTCCGCTCGGGCAGGCCGCGGCCGACGAGCGCGCGCCGGGAGACCCGATCGAGCAAAGGCCGCTGCCCAAGAACACGGTGTCACCAGCCTCATGAGAAGTCCGATCTTCGTGGCCATCGACACACCCGATCTCGAGCGCGCCAAGGCCATCGCCGGTCAAGTGCGCAACCATGTCGGCGGCCTCAAGCTCGGGCTCGAATTCTTCTCGGCCAACGGCCGCCACGGTGTCCGGGAAATGGCCGAGCTGGGCCTGCCGATCTTTCTCGATCTCAAGTTCCACGACATTCCGAACACGGTCGGCAAGGCGATCCAGGCGCTGCGGCCGCTCGAGCCGGCGATCTTGACCGTCCATGCGGCCGGCGGGCGGGCGATGATGGAAGACGCCAAGGCAGCCGCCCCGGAGGGCACCAAGGTGGTCGGCGTCACATTGCTCACCAGCCTCGACCAGGACGATCTCGGCTCGATCGGAGTCGCTGGCAATCCGCACAGCCAGGTCGAGCGGCTGACCGCGCTGGCGCGCGAAGGCGGGCTCGACGGCGTCGTCTGCTCGGGGAGCGAGGTCGCGGCGGCACGTGCCCTGTGGCCCGAAGGCTTCTTCGTCGTTCCCGGGGTGCGCCCTTCCAACAGCCACGCCGGCGACCAGAAACGCGTGATGACGCCACGCGCCGCGCTCGACGCAGGCGCGTCGATCCTGGTGGTGGGACGTCCGATCACCCAGGCAAGGGACCCGGACCAAGCCGCGCGGGCTATCGAAGCGACGCTGTAGCGCGGCCCACTCTCCCACCGTCATTTCCGCGCAAGGGGATTGACGGCATTTGGGTTGGAATGGGATGCCGATCGCCGGTCGACAAATCGCACCCGATCGACTGTGGACAAATAGGCCGTCCGGCTTAAAGCGGCGCCGGAAGGAGACGCGCATGAGCTGGCTCACCAGGGTTCGCCAAAAGATCCCGTTCCTCCCCAAGCGCGAGACGCCGGACAACCTCTGGCACAAGTGCAACAATTGCGAAGCGATGATCTTCACCCGCGAATGGGAGGAGAACCTTTTCGTCTGCCCGCGCTGCAACCATCATGACCGGATCGGGCCACGCCAGCGGTTCGATCAGATCATGGACCCGGGATTTTCGTTGCTGCCGCCGCCGAGCGTGCGCGAGGACCCGCTCAAGTTCCGCGACAGCAAGCGCTATGTCGACCGCCTCAAAATCGCGCGTCAGGCGACCGGCGAACCCGACGCCCTGCTCAACGCGCGGGGATCGATCGAGGGGCTGAAGGCGGTCGTCGGCGTCCAGGACTTCGCCTTCATGGGCGGATCGATGGGGCTCGGCGTCGGGGCCTCGTTCGTCGCCGGTGTCAACGCCGCGATCGAAGTGCGGTGCCCCTATGTCATCTTCACTGCGGCAGGCGGCGCGCGGATGCAGGAAGGCATCATGTCGCTGATGCAGATGCCCAAGACGACGGTGGCGATTTCCCAGCTCAAGGAAGCGAGCCTGCCGTATATCGTCGTGCTCACCGACCCGACGACCGGCGGCGTCACGGCGTCCTACGCGATGCTGGGCGACGTGCAGATGGCCGAGCCCGGAGCGCTGATCGGCTTCGCCGGCCAGCGCGTGATCGAATCCACGATTCGCGAGAAGCTGCCCGAAGGCTTCCAGCGCGCCGAATATCTGCTCGAGCACGGCATGATCGACATGGTCGTCCATCGTCATGATCTGCGCCAGCGCCTGGCGCAGATGATCGATTACCTCGCGCCAGGGAAAGCCGCCGCGTGACCCAATGCTCTCCCGGCCGGCGGGAGAGAGACGGTGGCTGATCACGCCACATCCGCCGACGCCGCAGTCCAACATCAGCTCGACCGGCTCGCGGCGCTCGCGCCGGCCGGCGACGTGCTTGGGCTCGAGCGGATCGCCGCGCTGCTCGGCCGGCTCGGCTCGCCGGAGCGGCGGCTGCCGCCGGTCTTCCATGTCGCCGGAACCAACGGCAAGGGCTCGACCTGTGCGTTCCTGCGCGCCGCGATCGAGGCGGAGGGACTCACCGCGCACGTCTATTCGAGCCCGCACCTCGTCCGCTTCAACGAGCGTATTCGCCTCTCGGGCAAGCTGATCGAGGACGATCTGCTCGCCGAGCTGCTCGCCGAGACGCTCGACGCGGCGGACGGCATCGGGCCGAGCTTCTTCGAGGTGACGACGGCGGCGGCGCTGCTGGCGTTCACGCGCACTCCAGCCGACGCCTGCATCGTCGAGGTGGGGCTCGGCGGCCGGCTCGATGCGACCAACGTCATTCCCGCCCCGGCGGTCTGCGGCATCGCCCAGCTCGGACTCGACCACCAATCGTTTCTCGGCACGACGATCGAGGCGATCGCAGCCGAGAAAGCCGGCATCGCCAAGGCCAATGTGCCGCTCGTCACGCAATATTATCCGGCACGGATCGGCAACGTCATCGGTGAAGCGGCGGCCCGGATTGGCGCGCCGTGGCTTCCCCGCGGCGGCACATGGGATGCCGCCGCTTATCAGCAAAAGCTCCATTATCGCGACAAGGAGGGGCGGATCGAGCTTCCGCTGCCGCGCCTGCACGGTGCGCATCAGGCGATGAATGCCGGGCTGGCGGTGGCGATGCTCCGCCATCAGGACGCGGTGCGCGTGCGCGATCCCGCGCTTCGCGCCGCGATGGGCTGGGCGGAATGGCCGGCGCGGCTGCAGCGCCTCACCCAAGGACCGCTGCACGCGCTTCTGCCGCCGGGGTCCGAGTTATGGCTCGACGGCGGCCACAATCCGGCGGCCGCACGGGCGATCGCCGATTTCTTCCGAGCGCATGTGCCGGCCCGCCGGCCTTTTCACATCGTCCTCGGGCTGCTCGAGGCCAAGGACGCGACCGGCCTGCTCAAGCCGTTCCGCAACCGATCGATCACCGTCCACGCGGTGCCGGTGCCGGGCCATGGCCACCACCCGCCTGCTGCGCTTGCCGCCAAGGCGCAGGAATCCGGCCTCACCGCGCTCACCGCCGCCAGTCCCGAAGACGCATTGAGCTGGATCGCGCGCCACGCCGATCGCGGCCAGCCTCCGATCGTGCTGATCCTGGGCTCGCTTTACCTCGCTGGCGAGGTCCTCGCGAAGAACGACCAAATTCCGGCCTAGACTCGTTCCCGGTTCGGCTGAACCGGTTCCGCGTCTAGGAATTCAATCGAGGCCCGTTCGCGATCAGGCCTCGTTCGCGGGTTCCTTGCGCGCGTCGCCCTCACCCTCGATGCCGGCGGTTCCGATCGAGCTGTCGATCAGACCCGAGCGCATCATCAGCCAGAAGAGGATGATGCCCGGCAATGCCGCGACCGTGGTCAGGAGATAGAAGTTCGCGTAGCCCGTCGCGTCGATCAGCGATCCCGCCGTTGTACCGGTCATGATGCGGCCAACCACGCTCGCGGCAGCCGAGATCAGCGCATATTGGGCTGCGGTGAAGCGCAAGTCGCACAAGGCCGAGAAATAAGCGACGACACACACGCCGCCGATGCCGCTTGCGAAATTCTCGAAGCCGATCGCGCCGGCCATGCCCAAATTGCTGTGCCCGGCCTGGGCGAGCAGAGCGAAGGTCGCGTTCGACACGCCCATCAGGATCAGGCTGATCAACACCGACCGCTTCATGCCGAGCTTCGAATAAAGCACGCCGCCTACGAAGATGCCGATCAGATACGCCCAGAAGCCGACGCCGACATCATAGATCGCAATCTCGTCGTTGCTGAAGCCGAGATCGTCGAACAGCAAGCGGAAGGTGAGGTTGGCGAGCGTGTCGCCGATCTTGTGGAGGAGGATGAACAGCAGCACGAGAAAGGCGCCGCGACGCGCGAAGAATTCGACGAACGGGCGCCAGATCGCTGCAAGGGCACGGCTCGCCCCCTGGCGGCCTTTCGGTTCGTGGTGACGGACCGGTTCACCCACCAGCAGCGCCGTCAGCATCGCCGGAAGCGCAAGCCCGGCGCAGGCCAGATAGGCCGCTTCCCATCCCGAGCGCGCGGCGATCACCAACGCCAACGCGCCAGCGCCCGCCGAGCCGATTCGCCAGCCATATTGAGTCATGCCCGAGCCGACCCCGAGCTGCCGCGGCTCGAGCAGCTCGATGCGGTAGGCATCGATCACGATATCGAAGCTGGCGCCGGCGACACCGACCAGGATCGCCGCGAACACCACCGCCCCGATGCCCCCGGCGGGATCGACGAAGGCAAGATTGACGACCGCGGCAATGACCAGCGCGCCCATCACCAGCATCCACGAGACGCGCTGGCCGAGACGGCCGAGAAGCGGCAGCTTCACGCCATCGACGATCCACGCCCAGAGCCACTTCAGATTGTATGCGAGGAACACCAGCGTGAACGCCGTGATCGTCGATTTATCGATGCCGTCCTGCTTGAGCCGCGTGGTCAGCGTCGCGCCGATCATCGCATAGGGAAAGCCCGATGAGATGCCGAGGAAGAGCGCCGCCAGCGGCGCCTTCTCGAGATAGGGACGTATGCCTTCCGGCAAGCGGCTGCGCCAATCATCCGGCGCGGTCGTTTCGGCGCGATCCATGCCGTCTTGTAACGCCTCCCCCCGCTGCGCCTAGCTTTTTTGCATGTTTCCGTCGCCGGTTTGATAGAGGCTCAGCCCCGCCGGCAGTTTCCTGACCTTGCGTCCCGAGCGGATGGCGTCGAGCGTGTCCAGCGCGGCCTTGAGCATCTTGACGTTGTAGGGCTTGGCAAGACACCCGAGCCCGAGGCGCTGCGCCTCGGGCGGGCAATCGCCGGTGACGAACAACACACCGATCCCCTTCGCGCCCGCCGCGCGCGCGACATCGGTGCCGTCCCCCTCGCCGCGCAGCGTGATGTCGCTGAGCACGAGATCGATCAGTTCGCCCTGGATCGCGCGCAAGGCGTCGGCGAGGTTGTCGACCGTCGCGACCACCTCGTAGCCGGCCTCGTTGAGGGAATGCTCGCTGTCGAACGCGACGAGCGGTTCATCCTCGACGATGACGATGCGCTTGATTGTCCTTTCGCGCTTGCCGAACAACATTATAGTGCGCGCACCTCGCTCGATCGATTTGGTTGC
>JAQGLH010000025.1 GCA_028293005.1 Alphaproteobacteria bacterium | reverse complement strand
GGCGGAGGTCGCTCATGCCACTGGCGGCGAGGGCATCGAGCTCGCCGTTGAGCGCGAGCTGGCGAAAGGCGAGAGCGGTGGCGAGAAACAGCGCGATCGGCAGGGCGATGCCGATATATTCCGGCGCGAGGCTCATCAGCGAGAGAAAGACGAGCTCGGTCCTGTTCACCACGCCGTTCAGTTTTTCGAGGAGTCGCGGGAGCGTTTCGAGCGACAGAATGAAGACGATCGTCGCGATCGCCAACAGCAAGGGCCGCAAGGTCAGGCGGCAGATGTATCGGTCGACGAGAGGTATGGAGGATCGAAGCGCGAGCAGCCCCGCTGTCATAGATCCCGCCGAGAATTGCGCGTCGCCCAAAGCAGGAACCTGACGATCCCGAAGACACACGAGCAGGAGAGCGGATCACTCCGGCTCGGTGCGGCAGCGGTTCTGCCTGCCTGGTAATGCGGCCCGGTGGCGGCATCGATCTGGGCTTGGCTCTTCATGTTTCAAAGACGCTGCGGCCGGAGCGAAGCCGCACCCGTCGGGCGACGATGCGACGCCTCGAGCGTCCGGTAAAATGCGAAAAGGTCGGAAAAATGCTCGTCCATCGCCCGCACCCTCGTGCGGCGGAGCGAGTCGGGCGGGCGCTTGAATTCAGCGATCGCGCGCGCCGCATCGGCAGCGCTTCCAGCCACGTATGTTGCGCCGCCGCTGGCGTTGGCATGGTCCGCCGCGCCGCCGCGGTCGGGGACGATAAGCGGCAGGCCCGATGCGACGGCTTCTGCTGCCACCATAGAGAATGTTTCGGCGTCGCAGCCGTGAATGAGCGCATCGGCGCTCGCCATGATGCGCGCGAGCTGCGAACGGTCGCTGATCGGCGAAAGCAAATGGATGTGCGGATCGCCATTGATCTGGCGCACGATCCGCGCACGCTCGCGGCCATCGCCGATCAGCACCAGGCCCACCGGCCGCCGAAAGCCCGCCGACATGACGGCTTCGACCACCATCGGCCAGCGCTTCTCGGGAGCGTGCCGCCCGACGCCGAGGAGAAGGAGGGCATTGGCGGGCAGCGCGCATCGTTCGAGCAGCCGCGCCCGCAGCCCCTCATCGCGAAATGCCGGTGAGAACAGCGGGACCGTGACGCCCATCGGGTTGGTGGTGACCTTGCCGAGACCGTTTTGGGTCAGGCGCGCCGACAGATTGACCCCGGCGCTGATCACGGCGTCGAAAGCCGTGGTCAGTCCGCTGAGGCGACTCCAGAACCAGCGCAGCTGACGATCGACCGTGGCCGGGGAGGCAAAGCCTTCGAACCAGCGATAGGCATAAGCCGCGACGGGATCGGCATGCATGATCAAGACGCGAGCCGCGTCACCGGGCCATTGCGCCACCATTCCGGCGCTCCGCCACGGCGATGAGGCTTCGACGACGTCGGGCCGCTCGCTGTCGAGCTTGCGATACACTGCGTCGCAGTCGCCGAAAGAGCGATATCGCCGATCGAGGGGGAAGCGGGGGGAGGCGATCCATTCGATCCGAGCACCGTTTCCACGAACTTCGGTGCGATCGCTCGGCCCGGGGGCGATGATGACGATTTCGTGGCCTAGCGCCGGCCCCGAGAGGAGCTTTTGATCGACATAAGTACGGACGCCGCCGCCGGCCGGGGCATAAAAAGCGCAGACATCGACGACCTTCATCGTCTTTCTCCGATCGGGCCGAACGAGAGCAAGCCGCGGCGGTAATTCATGACGATCGAGATACTGGTGACCCCGGAGCCGGCGACGAGCTTCGTCGCTTGTGCGCTCGGTTTGGAGTGGCCGAGTTTCGGATTGTTCGAAAAGCCGACGCCGTCCTCCAGAAAGCTGAACTTGCGATTGCCGTCGCGGTCGTGGAGCAGCGAAAGGCTGTAGGCGCCGGCATGCGGGATTCGGACGCACATCGTCACCGGGCCCCGCGCAGGCACGGGCTGCTCGACTCTCCGGAAGGTCTTGCCCGCGCCGACCAGGATATTGTCGTCGGCCAGGAAATCCTCGTCGTTCGAGGGATAGACTTCGAGCTTGAGGCGCCCGCGCCGGTCCTTGAGGCCAATGACGTCGACGAGGATAGCCGGACCGGCCTCGTCGGGCCGGCAGCGTCCTTCGGCAACGCCCAGGGTCGGCGTCGATCGCAGCGATGCCGCAAGGGCAAGGCTGATGATTGCGGCCATCACCACGCTTTGCTCGCCCTGTTCGAGACAAGCTCGGGGCCAACCAGCAGCAGCCCGAGCAGCAGGTGCGTGATCAGGAGGAGGCTCGCGATCATGGTCATCAGCGCGGCGATCTCAGTGTCGTGCCCCACCAGCAGCACGGCGATGGCAGCGAAGATAAAGTCCTTGTTGGGGACGAACGGGAAACGCGAAAGCAGCAGGCGCAGCGCGCCCAGCAGCAGCCACCAGCCGAGCGCGACTTGGGGAAGCACGATGTGCCACATCAGCGCGGCAAGCCCGGTGGTCGCCACGATCCGCACGCAATGGGCGATGACGACGAACCGCAAGTCTCGCGGAGGCAGGCTGAACAAATGCCTTCGAAACAGCGCGGCGCCAAGGAAGGTGACGAGCAGCACCGCCAGCGACCATGCGACCGACCTGGCGTGGACGCCGAACACCGTCGCGGTGAAAAGCGGCCACGCGGCCGCGACCAGGACCAGAGTCAGCGCATTGCCGCAGAGCGCGGACAGGATCGCGACGTCCTTGATCGCGCCGAACGGCGCACCGACCATATGGGCGCGCTTGCGTGCCCACGCATAGAAATAGACCTCACCGAGATAGCCCAGCACGATCTCGTTGCTGATGCGCTTGCGGGTGAGGGCGAGGAAGCCCGACGCTGGAATTCCCCACAGTCGTCGGAAGATGAGCCATTCGGTCATCGTCGTCGTGAAATAGGCGACGACGAAGACGAGCCAGAACGAGGGCGAGACAGGCAATAGCGACAGGATATGGCCGAGCTTCACCTGGCTCAGCTGAAACGTCGCGGAGCCGAACACCGCCGCCGAAATGGGCATTCCAAGCCATTGAGCCCAGCCGCGGGCGGGCGGACCGAGCGGCTCCGGATCCGCGGTGGGCGGAATTGGAGTTTCCCGGGATCCGGATTCGACGGCTTTCAACGCGACACAGTGGGTCTGATACAATGGGACATTCCGTTTGAGGCCGGTGCGAGGCAATCCGCTGTCCGCCTAAGGACGCCGTCACCCTCCCATGTCCGCATCACCAGGCTGCGTTATCGATTACCGCCCGCGTGTTTCAGGATGATGTCGCACATCAGCGCGAGGTAGGCAGGCGCGGCTTGTTCCACCGTATGGCGGCGTGCGTGCTCCAGCGCTCCGATGGGATCCGGCGAATGCGCGCCGGCGCAGCGCAATGCCTGCTCGAGCGCGTTCTGGTCGCCCGGGGGCACCAATTGGCCGAACCGGCCATCGCCGAGCAGGTTCGACATTGTCGGGCTGCAATCGGTGGCGACGATCGCCGGCCCCGCCGCAAGCGCTTCGACAACCACGCCGGGGAGACCTTCGTAATCGGAGGAAAGCACGAAAACCTGGCAGCGTCGAAACCAACGGTGCGTATCGGCGACATGGCCCTCGAGCCGGACTTTCCCGCCGACACCCAGCCGCGCGGCCAGAGCCTCGAGCGGTCGTCGTTCCGGGCCGTCGCCGAGAATGACGAGCCGGTCATCGCTGCCGCCAGCCGCCGCGAAGGCCCTGATCAGCAAGTCGAACCGTTTCTGCGGGACGAGTCGTCCTACACCCAGCACCAGCTTTCCCGGCGCGGCTGTCGAACGGCATGATGCGGCAAGTTCGGCGATTTGGCGGTTGTCGAGCGCTGGGTTGGCGATGATCGCGACTCGCTCGTGGCTTATCGCGAGCGCTCGCGCGATCACCCCCCGCATCGGCTCGGCCGTGCCGACGAAATGATCGATGATCCGTCCCTGCACGCGCAGCCACAGGCGATAGGCCATGCGCGCCGGAGCAATGAGGTCCGCGCGTTCGAGATCGTTGCTGATCTTGGCCACGAGCGGCGGGCAGGAGCCGCCGAGCAAGAGCCGGAGGACGACGGCAATGATCGTATAGGTGTTGCCCGCACAGAAGATCACATCCGGCCGTTCGGCCCGCACCTGCCGCCACAGGCAAAGCAGCAGCCAGAGCGTTTCAAAGCGAGCGGTGGAGACCCCGTGCGATGAATAAGTGACGTAGTCGAGCTTCGGCGCATCCACGCCCATCACGCCATCGGTGCGGCCGAGTAGAAGCTGAACCCGCGCACCTTCCGCCTGCCAGGCATTGCAGAGTCGCAGCGCAACCCGCTCGACCCCGCCGGGCTCGAAGCTGTGTAAATAGCAAAGGATGTGGGGTCGGCGGGCCACGGTGGAGAACCGGCTTCAGGCTGCGGCTGCGTGCGACGGTGCAGCCGGCACCAGATCGGCATATCGGCCGGGTTCGCGGTCGGCGAGCAGCCGCGAGAAGGTGCGATCGATGCTGTCCAGCACGGCCGGCACGGCGGTATCGCCCGGATGGACCGCTGCGCGGACGACCGGCTGCCTGCGGAGCAACGCCGGGGCGAGAGCGGCGAACGCCAGCGAGCTTGCGACCCGCGCGCGGCTGCGGCTCGCCCAGGTGATGACGGGGCCGTGCGCCAGACGGGCTCCGTCCTTGGGACGCCAGACGCGCAGATGATCCTCGGCAAGCGCGAAGCCCAGGTCGCGGAGCGCGGCGCGAGCGCCGTCGCCGTAGAGCCACGCGGGCGCAACGAAGCCGGCCGCGGATCGCCCGATGATGTCTTCGACCACTGCCTTGCCCCTCGCCATGCGCTGCCCGGCTTCGCGCCGGTCGAGGCCGAGGAATTCACCTTCCCGCGCCGTCATCCAGCGCGCCTTGAAAGAGGTCAGGCCGGAATGCCGCTGGTCGTCGCGGTGGCTCCATCCGTGAACGAACATTTCGACGCCGGCATCGGACCATGACCGCAATTTGCGCGCAAAGCCCGGTGCGGCCGCGAGCGGCGCTTCGTCCCAGAAATCGGGCACCACCAGCATCGCCAGCCGGGGTCCGCCGAGCAGCATCGTGATCCGGTCGTAGAGAGCGTCGATCGCTGACTCGAAGCGAGGGCTGACGTCGTGGATCGACGCCAGCAGCTGCATGCGCGGATCAGAAGCGGGCATCGACCCCGATCCTGACGGTTCGCGGCCTCAGCGGCGTGACCTGCGTTCGCCCGGCAACGCCGAACGGATTGCCGAACGAAAAACGATTGCCTTCGACGTCGCCGAGGTTGGTCACGTCGAGCGAGAGTCCGAACCGGCCGAAGTCGAGCCGCGCGCCGGCACGGCTCTCGACGAAGTCGCCCTGGGGAATGTCGAGGATGGGCCCGATACCCAGTCGCGACTTGCCGAAATAACGCAGCGAACCGTCGATCGCCAACGTCGTCGTGGCGGAAACTTCGGTGACGAAACGGCCAGAGACCCGAGCCCCCGCCATGCTGATATTGGGCAGGTCGCGCTCGTCCGCATCGGCGAACTCGGCGCGAGGCGAGACCAATGCGCTGTCGTTGATGAACGTCGCGATATCGAGTTGGAATTCGCGGCTGGCGCGCCAGGATATTTCGGCTTCGAGACCATAGATTCGGCCGTCGCCGATGTTCGTCGTATACGGCAGTCCGCGCGTATCGATCAGGTCCGCCTGGATATCCTCCCACCGCGTGTAGGAGACGGAAGCGTCGAACGAGATGCGGTCGACGTCGGCCCGGCCGAAGCGAACGCCCGCTTCGACCGACGACAGCGCGTCCGATTGAAATCGCTGGGCGGCGATGCCCGTGCTGCTTGCGGACACGGCCAGACCTCCCGCCCTGAAGCCCTGCTGGTAGCGCGAATAGAGCAGCAGTCCGGCGCTCGGCCGCCACGCCAGCGCCGCCGTGGGGGAGGCACGGATATCGGTCCGCTTGGGCTCGTCGAGACCCTCCGCCGTGCCCAGCGGCCGTCCGACCGCACGCGAATAGGTCAGCCGGCCGCCGAATGTCGCCGTCAGATTGGGGGAGAGGGCGAGGCTGTACTGGCCGAACAGCGCGCCTTCGGTGGTGTCGTTGTGCACGCCGGCGATGGCGTTGCTCGTTCCCGGCGGCCCGAGGCTCCGGGAGAGGCTGTTGACGTTGTGCAAAAGGCTCCAGCCGGCCAGCCAGCCGCCTCCGTCAGCGCGAGATTGCGAAATTCGCGTCTCGTTCGAGATCAAGGTGATTCTGACGTCTTCGGTGAACAGCTGCGGGCCGACGGTATCCGGAAAGCCGGTCGCGTCGAACTTCGTCTCCAGGGTATGCCTCACCACTGCCGAGGCGGAGACGATTTCGAAAGATGGCGAGTGTTTGCGGATGGTCGCTTGCGCGACGAGATAGTCGTTGTCGAACGGTTGGGCGAGGTTTGAGCGCCGCGCCAGGCCGAGGCCGCGGGTGGCATATTGGCCGTCCCGGTTGGCGATATATTGCGCGACGCCGCCGACCTCGAACTGCCAGTCGCTACGCGGTTCGAACAAGAGGCTCGCACGGGCGCCTTTGACCGTGGTTCGGTTGACGTCGCGAAGGCCGCGCTGGAGATCGTCGATATAACCCGGCTCGATCAAGCCGTAGCCGACCGCGCGCAACGCGAGGCGGTCGGCTACGATCGGCACGTTGCTGATCATCGAAAGATCCCCGCCGCGACCGCCGTGACGCGTCCCCAGCAGTCCCGCCGAAGCCGATGCCGTCAGTTGCGAAAGATCGGGCGAATTCGGAACCAGCCGCAGGATGCCGCCGAGCGAGCCGCTTCCGTAAAGCGTTCCCTGCGGCCCTTCGAGGAGCTCGACCGATTTGATGTCGTACAGCCGCAGGTCGGGGTCGGGTGCGTTGAAGGTGAGGCGGACGTCGCCGAGGTATTGGCCGACGATCGACTGGCTCGGTCCATTGAAGCTGCTGTCCGCGACTCCTCGAATATAGAGCTTGTTGCGGCCCGGGCCGAGGCTGGTGGACGCCAGCATCGGGAGTTGCTCGAGGATCGCGTCACTGCCGTGGCCGCCGATGCGGCTTGCCTCGCTTGGGTCCAGCGCGAGGACGTTCGCGGTGCCCGCATAATTGCCGAGCGGCGTCCGTTGCTTGCTGGCGGTGACGATGATCTCGGGCTGCGCTGGCTCGGGCTGCGCTGGCTCCGGCTGGGGTTGGCGAAGCGCCGATGGCGGATGACCGGGGGCGCGCGCGGCAACGATCCTCACCGCGTCCGGCGCGACGAACCTGTAGGCATAGCCGCTTCCGGCGAGCAGCCGCTGCAGAGCCTGATCGATCGTCAGACGTCCGCGCACGGCGGGCGACCGGATCCGCAACAGCGCCGGATCGCTCGCGCCGATCGTGATCCGCGCCTGCTCGGCAAGCGCAATCAAGCCGTCGGCGAGGCGCCCCGCAGCAATGTCGAAGCGCCGCGTTTCGGCAGCGTCCGCCGGAGCAGCGAGCAGGCAGAGCAGCGAAACGGCGGCAATAGGTTCAGCGCGGCGCACGCTGGTGGGGCTCGATGAGCCAACCCTGGTTCGTGCGGCGGATATTCAGCGCCGAGGCTTCACTGAAGCGCGCCAGAGTGGACGCCGGGCCCCCGCCGATCCTGATCGAGCCGGTAAAAGGCCGGGTCGCCAGCGCCGGCGCGACCTCTATCCTGGCGCCGATGGTGCGCGAGAGATCGCCGGCCACGGTGAACAGCGGCGCGCTCGCGTAGCTCAATCGCCCTTGCTGCCAGCCGCCGATCAGATTGGGCGCCTTGCGCCCTATGGCCAGCCCCGGATCGCCCGGCGTCGACGTCAACGTCTGCCCAGGCGTCAGCGGAATCGCCTCACCATCTGGATTGTAGAGAACCGAGCCTTCGATAACTTCTACGGAGAAGCGGTCGGGATCATGGACGAGGTTGAAGCGGGTGCCGAGATCCTGCACGCGACTCTGGCCTGCGACGACGGTGAAGGGGTCGCGAGGATCATGCCGGATGGTGAAGGTCGCTTCTCCCGCAGCAAGCTCCGCAAACCGCGGATTCTCGCGGTCGAGCACCAGCCGGGTGCCGCCATTGAGCGCGACCGAGCTGCCGTCGCCGATCTCGACATGGCGCTGCTGTCCCGGCAGCGTGGCGATCTGATACAGGCTCGATGGAGCTGTCAGCCTTTGTATCGAGAGTCCGCCAACCACGATCGCCGCCGCTGCAGCCCCTGCCGCAACCCATCGCCGCGATGGCCACGACCGCGAGGCGACACCATCGCCGGCGAAGTCATCATTGGCCGCTTCATTCGCCCGCGCGGGAAAGGCCGGCGACAAATCGGCATCGGCGAGCGCAACGGCATCATACGCCGCGGAGCGCGCCGGATCCTCTTCGAGCCAGGCGATAAAGGATTCCCAGTCCTCCGCCCCACCTTCGCGAAGACGGATGTGCCAATTGATCGCGCTTTCCATAAGCTGGTTCGGGTCGTGCGCCATTATTCCTCCCTCCCCAGAGGACGGCGCGAACCCGCAATGTCCGCATCAAGCCTTGCCCTCGCCTCCGTCACCACATGATAGGCTCTCTGCAGATGCTTTTCGACGGCGCTGACGCTGATCTCCAGTTCTTCGGCGATCTGCTTCTGCGGGATGCCCTCGACGCGGAAGCGCCGGAAGATGCTGAGCGTCCGTTCCGGAAGTTCCGCCAACGCGCTGGACACCGCGGCGAGCCGCTCGCGGTCGATCAGTTGCTGCACCGCCGACGGCGCGTCGGATCTTTCCCCGGAGCCGTGACGCTGATCGGCAACCCCGGCGGCTTCGCGAACTATCCGCCGGCCGTCGTATCGCCGCCGATCGAGCAGCAAATTGTCGGCCAT
>JAQGLH010000018.1 GCA_028293005.1 Alphaproteobacteria bacterium | reverse complement strand
CGACGATGTCGGTCGCGCGCGTCCCGACGCCTTCACCGTCGAACGGCTTCGAGCGGAGCCCGCGTGGCCGGTGCGGATCGTCGCGGATGATGATGCCCGGGTGAAAGATCTGATCGCCGTCGCGCCCCAGCAGGAAGCTCGTCTTGCGCGTGATCGCCGCGCCCGTGATCGCGCCGATCAAATGGCCGATCAGGCTCGACCCGACTCTCGGATCGAACACGACCGGCATCGGGCCGCTTTCCAGCTTGACCGGATTGAGCCGCGCCAAGGTGCGCTCCGCCGCAAGCCTGCCGAGCACTTCCGGATCGTCGAGATCGACCCAATGGCGGACGCTGTGGCTCGCCGAATCGCGCTGCATATCGCTGCCGCTGCCGGCGAGCACGCCGACCGACGCGCTGTAGCCGCTGCTGGTATGGCCCCGGCAAAAGCCGTGGCTGGTCGCAAGCGCCATCACCGAGCGGCCGGCGCTAACCCCGGCGCCTTCGCTGTTGGTGATTCCGGCGGCGCTCCGCGCGACATCCTCCATCGCCTCGGCGCGTGCCTTGAGCTCGGTCGGCAGCGGATCGCCGTGATCGTCGCTGTCGACCTTGGGACCGGCGCTCCTGAGCAATCGATCCTCCGGCGCGAGGCCGGCGAAATCGTCCTCGGGTGCCTCGCGGGCCATCGCCGACGCCCGCTCGACCAGCGCGTCAAGCGCCTCGCGCGACAAATCCGACGAGGACACGCTCGCCGAACGGCGGCCGACGAAGAAGCGCAGGCCGATCTCCTCGCCTTCGGAACGCTCGACATCCTCGAGCTGGCCGAGCCGCACCTGGATGCCGGTCGAGGCGTCGGCGACATAGAGGGCGTCGGCGGCATCGGCGCCGGCGCGATTGGCGGCGTCGATCAGCGCGGCGGCGCGCGCTTCGGCTTCGGAGATGCTGAGCATGGTGAGCCGCTTAGGGCTGGAACGCTGCAAAAGCAAAGCCGGAGAAGCCGCGCCGCACGGCATGGCCGCATCGTCCTGAACGGGCTCTAGGCCGCGCTTCCGACCACCAGGCAGCCGAGGAACATCAGCAGACCGGCAAAGCGATTGGCGCGGAACTTGGCCAGCGCGTCGCCGGGGTCGTCCTGCCTCAGCGTCGCGACCTGCCGGCCAAGGTGGAGCGCCATCGGCAGCAGCGCTGCGAACGCGAGCGGGTCGGGCCGGACGATCCAGATCGCGCCGCCCCAGAGCAGCACCGCGAGCGCGTACAGCATAGCGACGCCGGTGCGCGCGCGATCGCCGAGCGCCAGCGCAGAGGATTTGACGCCGACCAAAGCATCGTCCTCGCGGTCCTGCAGCGCGTAGATCGTGTCGTAGCCCACCGCCCAGATCACCGATCCGGCATAAAGCAGCAGCCCGGCCGCGCTGAGGCTGTTCGTCGCCTCTGCCCAGCCGACCAGCGCCGACCAGGTGAAGACAAGGCCGAGCCAGAGCTGCGGCCACCAGGTGATACGCTTCATAAACGGATAAATGGCGACGAGGAGCAGGCTCGCCAATGCGACGATCTGCGCGAGCGGCCGGAGCTGGAGCAGAACGATCAGTCCGACGAGGCTGAGCGCGACCAGCAAGGCAATCGCGCCGCGCAGGCTCGCCCGGCCACTGGCGAGCGGGCGAAGCCGCGTCCGCTCGACCTGACGGTCGAGGTCGCGGTCGACGATGTCGTTGTAGACGCAGCCCGCGCTGCGCATCGCGAATGCGCCGAGCCCGAGCCAAAGAATGACCGCGACGCCGTGGCGATCGATGCCCGCCAACGCCACTGCCCAAGCGCCAGGCCAGAACAGCAGCCATGCGCCGATCGGCCGGTCGAGCCGCATCAGCGATGCGTAAGGCCGCGCCGACGCCGGCAACGCGCCGATCAGTCCGCGCCGCTCGCTGTCGGGGACGAGTTCGAGTTGGTCGATCACGCCTTCCTCTTGGCGGTCTGAGGAAGCGAAGTCGAGGTTGGCTTCCCGCTCTGTCGTTCCTCAACTCCCTTGTAACGCCGGCCTTGTAACCCCGGCCAGCCGCTCGTTAGATGCGGCCATGTCCGCGACCCCCGCCTGGCCCCCGTCGAGCCTCCCGCGCCTGTTTGTCGACGAGCCGCTGTCGCAAGACATGCGGCTTTCGCTCGACGGGCCCCAGGCCAATTACCTCGGCGCGGTGCTGCGCCTGAGCAGCGGCGCAAAGCTAAAACTGTTCGACGATCGCACCGGCGAATGGCTCGCGGAGATCGACGAGGCCGGCAAGCGCCGCGTGTCGCTGCGCATCGTCAGGCAGCTGCGGCCGCGCGAGCCGGTTCCCGATCTCTGGTTGCTGTTCGCGCCGATCAAGCGCGGGCGCATCGACTGGATCGCCGAGAAGGCCGCCGAGCTGGGCGTCGCACGGCTCGTTCCGGTCGTCACCCGGCGGACCATCGTCGACCGGGTCAACGTCGAGCGGCTGCGCGCGCACATGATCGAAGCCGCCGAGCAGTGCGAACGCACCGCGCTTCCGGAACTCGACGAGCCGGCGCCGCTCGACGCTTTGCTGCGATCATGGCGCGCCGAGCGCACCTTGCTGTTCGCCGACGAAAGCGGCGGCGCTCCGCTTGCCACCGTCGCCGCTGAGAGTGCGGGACCCGCCGCGATCCTCGTCGGGCCCGAGGGCGGCTTCACCGACGAGGAGCGCGCCGCGGTGCGCGCTGTGCCGCAAGCGCGCCCGATCTCGCTTGGCCCGCGCATCCTTCGCGCCGACACTGCGGCGGTCGCCGCGATCAGCGTCTGGATGGCCGCGGCAGGCGATTGGGACCGGCACGCAATTAGGTAGCATGCTGAAACCGACTGGCGGCGTCCGCCGCGCGTCGCTAGAGCGCGATTGATGACGACCCGCACTGCTTCAGCCGCTGCTGACCCATTGATTGAAACGCGCGACGATTTGATCGCGCCGTTCCAGCAAGGCGAGAAGCCGAAGCAGGCGTGGCGTATCGGCACCGAACATGAGAAGTTCGTCTACCGCCGCAGCGATCATCACGCCCCTTCCTATGAGGAGCCCGGCGGCATTCGCGACCTGTTGATGGCGATGACCGAATTCGGCTGGACCCCGGTCGAGGAGGGCGGCCACGTCATTGCGCTGTCCGGTCCCGACGGCACCGTCAGCCTCGAGCCGGCCGGGCAGTTCGAACTTTCGGGCGCTCCGCTCGTCGATCTGCACGAGACCTGTGCCGAAGCGGGCCGCCATCTCCAACAGGTGAAAGCGGTCGGCGAC
>JAQGLH010000206.1 GCA_028293005.1 Alphaproteobacteria bacterium | reverse complement strand
AAAATTTGATCAAGTGATCAATCAGCAGATCGCTCCATATCGTCTGGATTGTTGCCGCGGAGCCGCACCAGCGCCTCGTCATGCCCCAACCCGGCATGACACGCCGCATGCGAAGGCGCAGCCCGCTAGTCGTTCCAGGGGAAAAGCTCGGGTTGAGCGGCGAGCGACTGGCGGACCTGCGCCTTCTGCATCTTGCCGGTGACCGTGCGCGGCAGCGGTTCATCGGTGAAATGGAAATGCTTGGGCACTTGGACGTGGTTGAGCCGGTCGCGGCAGAAATCGCGCATGGCATCGGCGTCGGCGCTCTGGCCTTCCCGGCAGCGGATGACCGCGACGATCGCCTCGCCCCACACCGGGTGCGGAATCCCGACGACGCAGCTTTCGGCGACCGCCGGATGATCGGCGAGCGCGGTCTCCACGACGATCGGATAGACGTTGATGCCGCCGCTGATGATCATGAACTTGCGGCGGTCGAGCAAGTAGAGATAGCCTTCCTCGTCGAGCCGGCCGATGTCGTTGGTGCGCATCCAGCCGTCGACCAGCACTTCGGCGGTCTCGTCGGGCAGGTTGAGATAGCGCAGCATGTTGGCTTCGCTGCGCAGCCACAATTCGCCGGCTTCCCCACGCGGTAGATCGTTGCCGGCGTCGTCGCGGATGGCGATATCGAACAACGGCGCGATCTGGCCGACCGAGTTGAGCAAGTCGGGCTTGTCGGCGAGGCCGCGGCGGATCTCGCCGGGCATCAGGAACGAGACTCCGCCCCAGGTCGTCTCGGTCATCGCATAGCAATTGAGCAACCCGCAGCCGAACACCTCGTGCGCCTCGCGGATCAGCGCCGGGGTCGACGGCGAGGAGCCGAACGCGATCATCCGCAACGCCGACAGATCGTGCTCGCCCTTCCTATGCTCCTCGATTGCCCAGCCGAGCATCGTCGGCGCGAGCAAGGCGATCGTCGTGCGGTGCTTCGCGAGCTCGGGGAGCAATTTGGGAAGCTCGAACAGGCCCTCCGGAAGGACCGTCGTCATGCCGTTGGCGAGCCCTAGCATGCCGAGCACGATCGCAACCCAGGCGTTCGAGGTCGCGTGGTAGAAGACATCCTCCTTGGTGAAGCCGAATTGCGCGACGGCGTGCGGAAACGACGCGCTCAGTCCGCGGTGGGTGAGGACGACACCCTTGGGGAGGCCGGTGGTGCCCGACGTGTAGGAAAAGAAGGCTGGATGCTCGGGCTCGATCTCGGGATAGTCCGGGCGCGCGTCGGCCGCGGCGATCATCGTCTCGAGATCAAGCGGCAAATCATGCTTGCCGCCGAAGCCGATCAGCCGAACCCCTTCGAGCCCGCCCGCCTCGCGCAATTTTTCGAGCAAAGGCATGCAATCGACATGGACCGCAAGCGAGGTGAGCCCGGCGTCGCGGATGACGTGGACGAGCTCGTGGACGGCGAGCCGGCGATTGATCCCGACGCGAATCGCGCCGATTTTCAGGCAGGCGAAGAAATGCTCGTAGACCTCGATATATTCGCCCGAGAGCATGCCGGCCGCATCGCCCTTGGCGGTGCCGAGCGCCTGGAGCGCGGCGGCGACCCGGTCCGAGCGCGAGTCCATCTCGCCCCAGCTGCGCGATTTGTCGCCGGAGACGTAAGCGGCCTTCTTCGGGTAATGGCGGCCGCAGCGCGCGATCTGGTCGCGCGGCAGGAGCGCGCCGGCCGCGGCCGGGGCTGCCGGATCAGGCTTCGACCGGACCGAAGCGAAGTCCGCCTTCTTCAACAAGGGCGACGACTGGTTGCCCGCCATGCTCACTCTCCATAACGCCATCGTAGGGGGCCAGCAGATGCGGCCCTTCTTCTAGTTGGACCGACGCTATCAGAAACGGCGCGGGAAGTTCCAGTGCGTAGGAGACGCTCATTTCGACGACGCATCGCAGCTTCGCCTTGCCCGACGCCCGGCGCAGGCCGAGTTCGGGCGATCCGCAGGCGGTGCAGTAGCGCTGGGCGTAGTCGAGCGCGCTTCCGCAGGCGATGCACGAGAGGATGAGCAGCTCGCCGCGCGCAAGCCCGGCGCGGAAGGCGGAGCCAAGGCCGTCGGGGTCGAGTGCTCCGGCCGGATCGTTGATCGCAGGATCGGTCATGACAGGCCCGTTCACGAAAGGCTGGCGTGGGGGCTGAGGATCAGCGCCGAATGATGCTCCTGCCGGCCGCCGAGGCCGGTGGCGAGGACGACGTCGTTGCGCGGCGCCTGGCGCTCGCCGCCTTCGCCGCGCACCTGGATCACGGCCTCGCTGAGCGGCGTCGCGCCCTGCAGGTAAAAGCCCGACAAATGGCCACCGCCGGTGTTGACCGGCAGCGTGCCGCCGGGCGCGATATGGCCTTCGGCGACGAACGCCGCGCCCTCGCCGCGGCCGCAGAAGCCGTAGTTTTCGAGCGCGACGATGCCGGCGCAGGTGAACGGCGCGTAGAATTGGGCGCTCGAGACGTCGCCGGGGCCGACCCCCGCCATGTCGTAAGCGATCCTGCCCGCGGTCGCGGCGCCATTGTCGAACTCGGGCTCGAGATCGCCGAAGGCGGGGCAGCCGGAATGGCCCTGGCCGATGCCGTGGATATAGACCGGCGGGCGCGCGGCCTCGGCTTCTTCGATCCTGGCGACGATGAACGCGACGCCGCCGTTGACCGGATAGGCGCAGTCGAGCATCCGGATCGGCCGCGCGATCGGGCGCGAGGCGAGATAATCCTCGATCGTCAGCGGCGTCCTGAGGAAGGCGCGCGGATTGCGCATCGCCCATTGACGCTCCGCGATCGCCCAGGCGCCGAAATCCTCCGCCCTTGCGCCGTAAAGCGCCATGTAGCGCGAGGCCACGAACGCGAAAGCAGGCGCGGCGCCGAGCAGCCCGATCTCGCGTTCCCAGCCGTCGATACCGGTCAGCGGGATCGGGATGGCGAAGGCCTGGCCGGCGTTGACCTTGGCCGAGATCGGCGCATCGGCGAACACGCAGGCGACGCGAGTGGCCATGCCCGATTGCACCGCGAGCGCCGCATATTGGATCATCTGGACGACGGAGCTGCCCTCGCCCTCGATCGAGGCGAGCAGCCGCAGGTCGCGCAGGCCGAGATCGCGCTGGACGTTGAGCGGCAGGGTCTCGAACGGCTCAATCGGGCTGCGGTTGAGCAACAGCCCGTCGATCGAGGACAGCGCCAGCCCGGCGTCGGCGGCGGCATCGCGGACCGCATCGCAAGCGAGCCGGCGCGCGCTCGGCCCGGGCTTGCGGGACAGCGCGCTGAAACCGAGGCCGGTGATCGCTGCGATGGGACGGCCGGCCATGCGCGCGCTCAGATGATGAACGGGAGGCCGGGGAGGGCGTCCGAAGCAGAGACCAGGAACACGCCCTTGAAATATATCTTCAGCCCGTCGCCGTGACGGCGCAGCCGATATTCGACGCGCGCCGGCCAAGTGAACAATTCGCGGGTCGACTGGATGCGATATTCATAGAGGATCTGGCTGCACCAGGCGGTGTAGGTGTCGTCGCCGGTCACCTCGATCAGAAAGTTGGTCTGCGTGCGGACCATCGGCGACGCCGGCACCTGCGAGTGGCGCTTGCCGGTGTTGAGCTGGCGCATGCGGGTCGCCACCCGCGAGCGGTTGTCGAAGATGATCGAGATCTTGTCGCCGGGTGGCAACACGGCGCCTTCGGCGGTCGGCACCCAATAGACCATATCGTCGTCGACCAGGGCTTCCCACTCGCTGTAACGGGATTCATCCGCCAGCCGGGCCTCGAGCGCCAGAAATTCCTGGATTTCCAGACGCTCTTCAACCGAAACGCTCATTCACTTCCCCCAAAATTGGCTGGCCGCAGGCGCCTCGAAGGCTGGCCGGAAACCCCTGCCTTTGCCAAGCTCGGTCGAAACCGGCTTGATCCGAAATCAGGCTGCCTTGACGAGCCGCGCAGGCTGGGGACCACCGGTCATGACATCGCGATAATGGTGCCAGAAACCGCGATTGGTCAGCTCGTCGGTGAGATGGCCGACCATGATCCCGTCTTCCTCATGCTCGCGATCGATGCCGCGGCTGAGGTCGAGCCAGCCGCCCGATTGGCCGAGCGCTTCCTGCGTACGTTCGGCGATGACGGCATCGTCGGCGAGCAGGAAGGCGGCGGGGCCAAGCGCGCCTTCGGACTGGCGCTTCAAGCGGTCGTTGACGCCCTTCTCGACACCTTCGAGCAGCAATGGCGTGTGCCAATGGATGCACTCGGTCGCGCTGATCGGCTCGAACATCCCAATATTGCCCTCGGCGAGGAACAGGTTCGGGAAGATGCATGCGTGCGGCGGACCCATCGTCAGCTTCTTGCGCCCGAGCTCCTCGCCATAGGCCTTGACCATGTTGCCGACATATTGGGGATAGCGGGATTCGTCGCAGCCAAACCATTCGAGCACGCTCGTATAGGCCTTGCTGAAATCGATCTCGGTATGGCCCATGCCCCAGTAGCGCGCCTCGGAGACGAGATCCTCCTCGTCGTTCTTGAACGCGGCAGCGTCGTAGTTGGAGCGGATCGCCTGCGCGAACGAGGGATGGACGAAATTGACGTGATAGCCGTCGACGTCGTTCTCCGGCAGCATCTTCCAGTTCGACTTGAAACGGTGCTGCACCCAGCCGCCGTCGAGCTTGAGCTTGCCGGTCGGCGACATCTCGCAGGCGCGATCGATCAGCAGCGCCGATTTGCCGAGATGCTCCATCAGCGGGATCACATGCTCGTTGAAGCTGGCGAAATAGAAGCCGCGATAATTCTCGACTCTCGGCAGCCTTGCGAGGCCGAGGCCCTTGCGGTCGCCGGTGAGGCCCGCCGGATAGGGCACGTCGACCAGCTTGCCCTGAAGATCATAAGCCCAGCCGTGATATTTGCAGACGATCGCGCGCGCCGAACCCTTGTCATCGGCGCACAGCAGATTGCCGCGGTGGGCGCAGCGATTGACGAAGACGTTGATCTGCGCGTCGTCGGCCCGAATGACCACGACCGGGTCGCCCGCGATACGGCGGCGGACGAAATCGCCGCGGCTGGGTATTTCCGATTCGTGGGCGACGTAGACCCACCCTTCGCGGAAGATGCGCTGCATCTCGTCCTTGAAGATGGCGTCGCTGGTGTAGAGCGACCCGTGGATCCGGTCTTCCTGGATCAGCTCGCGATAGTCCGGGCGCGGCTCGCCCGAGCTGGCGGTCTTTGCGTGGAATCCAGACATATCCGTCTCCATAATCGTCGAGCGTGACCAACGGCTGTTATAATTAATCAAGCGATCAGTCAAGCAGGCCGCCAGACGCGGCACAGGGGTCACGCGCCTTCGGCTTCCTTACGCAGGAGCGCGCGAAATGTTTCGACCGGCTGGTTGAGGATCGCCGCGCAAATCTGCTCGGCGAGCAGCGCGCGCGCGTTCGTCGGGTAAGTCGGCCCAGGCCGTCGTCCAGTTGAGCGCGGGCAGCAGCAGATGCCGAGCGGTTGCCGGGTCGGTCTGCAAATGACCCTCCTCGGTCAACGCGAGGAGCAGATTGTCGAGCACCGCGCGATATTGTTCAGCCATCGGGCGGAGGCGAAGCCGCGCCTCCGGGCTGAGGCGGTCCCATTCGCGGATCCAGACGCGATGGACGTGGCGCAGCTCGCCATGGACGACGCCGATATGCGCAGTGACGAGCGCGAGGAAGCGTTCGAGCGAGCCGCCGCGTGCGCGGCCGAGCGCTTCGTTCATATGGGTGATGCCGTCGTTGATCCCCTTGCAGATCACCGCTTCGAGCAGATCGTCCTTGGTCTTGAAGTGATAGAACATCGTGCCGGAGGTGAGATTGATCGCCTGCGCGATGTCGCGCACCGATGTCCGGTCGTAGCCCTGCTGAGCGATCAGGCGCGAAGCCGCATCGATGAACTCGGCGATGCGGGGAGTATCCGCGTGGGTGCGAACTTGAGCCACTGACATCGGCAATTCTTTCTCAAACAGCGCCCGCGATATGCGTCTCTGTCTACGCCTATCAGTATCAATTTCAATGGCGCGCGGACGCGCCCCGGCAACGGCTTGCACCGGGCGTCCATCGCCCGTTCGGAGTCAAAAGCCGTCGACCACCTTTTCGACATGCTCGACCTGCGCCGGTGCCGCGAAACAGTCGGCGACCAGCGTGCGCCATTCGTGGAAGGCCGGGGATTCGCGGAAACCAACCATATGATCGTCGACTTTGTCCCAGCCGACGATCAGGCGATAGCGCGCGGGATGCTCGATCGAGCGATGCAGCGAGAAGCTGCGGCAACCGCGCGCCGCGCGAAACAAGGGCTCGGCAGCGCTCACGCCGGCCTCGAAATCCTCGGTGCTGCCGGGTTTGATCTCGATCTGGGCGATTTCAAGGATCATGGTGCTCTCCCTGGTCAGCATTCTTGGTCCGGTTCATCACCTGCCGCGCTTCGTGCGACGAGGGAAGCGCCTATTTCTTGTTCGGCTGAGGCCGTCGAAGGCCGTCGCTTCGCTCCTGGAGCGTGAGCTGGTGCATCAACAACAGCAAAGGGCTTCGACGGGCTCAGCCGAACGGGAAGGGGGAGTGCGCCATCGCTATCCGGCCGCTGCATATAATTCCTTCAGCGGTTTCGCCGGATCGGCGAGGTGGGCGCGGTCGGGGCTCATGGCTTCGACGACGAGCTTGCGGCCCTGGACATAGTCGCGCGGCAGGTTGACGCAGTCGAGCGCGATCACCTGGCCCTCGCGCAGATAGACAACCGAAAAGCTGCGTGCAGACGGATCGCCGCGCACGACGACATCGTCATAGCCGAGCGACAGGCCGACGGTCTGGAGCTTGAGGTCATATTGGTCCGACCAGAACCAGGGCACCGCATCATAAGCCACCGGCTCACCGACGATCGCCCTGGCGGCGGTCGTCGCCTGGTCGTTTGCGTTCTGGACCGATTCGAGCCGCAGCACGGCGCCGCGTGCGAAGCGGTTGTGGTGCGCCGCGCAATCGCCGACCGCATAGATGTCGGGCAGGCTGGTGCGGCAAAATTCGTCGACCTCGACGCCGTTCGAGACACGCGCGCCGGCGGCGGCAAGCGGCTCGACATCCGGGACGATGCCGATGCCGACGATCACCATGTCGGCGGGAATGATCGTGCCGTCGCCAAGCCGCACGCCGCTCGCCTTGCCGTCCTCGCCGACGATGCAGTCAACCGTGACTCCGGTCCTGAGATCGACGCCGTGGGCGCGATGCTCGGCCTCGTAGAAACGCGACAGCGGCTCGCCGGCGACACGCGCGAGCACGCGGTCGAGCGCCTCGAGCAGAACGACCTGTTTGCCAAGCTTGGTCAGCACCGCAGCCGCCTCGAGGCCGATATAGCCGCCGCCGATCACCACCGTCCGGTCGACCGCGGGAAGCTCCGCCTTCATCCGCTCGACGTCGGCGCGGCAGCGGATCGTGTGGACTCGCGAGAAATCTCCGCCGGCGCAGCTCAGGCGCCGCGCGCTGCCGCCCGCCGCCCAGATCAACGAACCGTAGCCGATCGTCTGACCGTCAGCGAGGGTGACCCGATGGGATTGCGGATCGACCGAGACGACACGGCCGCGGAGCATCGCCACGCCACGTTCTTCCCAATAAGCAGCCGGCCGGATCAGCAGCCGCTCGAATTCCTTGGCGCCGGCGAGATAATCCTTCGAAAGCGGCGGCCGTTCGTAGGGCAGCTCGGGCTCGTCGCCGACGATCGCGATACTGCCTTCGAACTTTTGCTGCCGAAGCGCGATCCCCGCCTGCGCTCCGCCGTGGCCGGCGCCGACGATCAGGACGTCAAACTGCTGCATGTCGCTCTCTCCACACCATCATCCCCCAATCATTCGCCCGAAGGTTTCGGCGGTCGCAGCGCCCGTTCGCAGGCAAAACGGCCGGTTGCAAGCAGCGACCTTCGCACGCCGCGTCGTCAGGCGCTTGGCCCAGAATCATCCGGGCAGCCGATCGCGCCCCAACAACCGCTCGCGTTGGCGCTGGACGAGGTCGGTCATCCACTCGGAGAATGCGACGATCCGCCCGAGCCGGCGGGTATCCTCGTGCGTCACCAGCCAGAACGAGCGCATGATCCGCACGTCGGGCACGATCCGCACGAGTTGCGGATCCTCGTCGCCGATGAAGCAGGGCAGCACCGAAATGCCCGCTCCGGCCGCGGTGAGCCGATACTGGGCATTGATGCTCGAGCTGCGGATCGTCAGCGCCAGCCCCGGCGCGACATCGTCCATGTAGCGCAGCTCGGGAGCGTAGATGAAATCGGGGATGTAGCCGATCAAGGGATGCGCGCGCAGCTCGGCGGCATCGTCGATCATCCCGGCGTGCCGCTCTAGATAGGCGCGCGACGCGTAGAGACGAAGGCAATAATCGGACAACTTCCGACTGACGAGCGGCCCCTTGCGCGGCCGGGCGAGCAGCACGGCGACATCGGTCTCGCGGCGCGACGGGCTGAGAAAGCCGCTGTTCGCGACGAGATCGACCGTGAGGCCGGGGTTCGCTTCGGTGAACGATCTGAGATGCTGTGCGACGAACCAGGTTCCAAACCCCTCGGAGACGCTGATCCGGAGCAGCCCGCTGAGCCCTTGGCCGTCGGCGGGCTTGTTGCCGATCTCGCTCGCGGCATGCTCCATCGCCTCGACCCGGAGGAGCAGGCGCTCGCCCGCCTCGGTCAAGGTCTGGCCGACGCGGGTCTGCTCGAACAAGGTCTGCTCGAGCTCCTGCTCGAGGCGGCGTAGCCGGCGGCCGACGGTGGTGGCATCGACGCCGAGTGCCGCCGCGGCGCGGGCCAGCTGGCCGAAGCGTGCGACAGCGAGAAAGACCTGGAGATCGTTCCAATGCACCAGCTGCGCATATGCAGGCGCATGAGGCGAGTCCATCACTGGCCTGCGAGGGGCTGGGTTGCGAAACACCCTGACTTGCATCAAATGGGGCTGAGAGAGGATGTCTCGCGGGGGAGAGGGCGGAAGTTGTCGCAGCTTATCGACGAGGTGGTCGGCGATTTCCAGCAGGCGGCGCTCGCCGGCCTCGCCCAGCCGCAAAAGGTGATCCCGGCGCGCTTCTTCTACGATCGGCGCGGCTCCGAGCTGTTCGAGGAGATCACCCAGCTCCCCGAATATTATCCGACGCGGACCGAAACCGCGCTGCTGCGTGCGCACGGCGCCGATATCGCGCGTTTCACCGGCACCGGCCGCACGGTGGTGGAATTCGGTTCAGGCTCATCGGTCAAGACGCCGCTGCTGCTCGCCGCGGCGAGGACCGACACCTACGTTCCGATCGACATCTCCGGCCCGTTCCTGGCCGACGCCGCAACGCGCCTCGCGAAAGCCTATCCGCATCTCAGGGTGCTTCCAGTCGCGGGCGACTTCACGCGGCCGCTGCGCCTGCCCGATGAGATCGGTACGAGCGCTATGCTCGGCTTCTTCCCCGGCTCGACGATCGGCAATTTCGCGCCGGCGCAGGCGGTGGACCTGCTGCGCAGCTTCGCAGCGACGCTCGGCGCCGACGCTCGGCTCGTGATCGGTATCGACCTGCGCAAGAATCCGCGCTTGATCGAAGCGGCCTATGACGACGCCGCCGGAGTGACCGCGGCGTTCAACCTCAACCTGCTGCACCGCATCAACAACGAGCTCGACGGCGATATTCCAGTCGAGCTGTTCGAGCATCAGGCGGTCTGGCACGATGCGCTGGGCCGGATCGAGATGCATCTCGCGGCGAGCGAGGACCTCAGCTTCCAGGCGGCCGGCCGGCACTTCGCGATGAAGGCGGGCGAGACAATCCACACCGAGAACAGCTATAAATACCGGCCGGAGGAAGCGCGCTTGCTGGCGCGCGCTTCGGGATGGGAGCCAATGGCGGTGTGGAGCGACCCCGACCAGCTTTTCAGCCTGCACGTCTGGCAGGCCGACGGATCGAAGCTGGAGCCATGATCCTCGCGCGGCTTCTCGGCGGCGATCGCAATGCGGCGCTGCTCGAGCGCTATCGCGAGGTCCGAAGCGGGAGCGAAGCGCTCGCGGCGCCGCTTTCCGCCGAGGATTGCCAGATCCAGTCGATGCCCGATGTCAGCCCGACCAAATGGCATCTGGCGCACAGCAGCTGGTTTTTCGAGACGTTCCTGCTGATCCCCAGCCTTCGGGACTATCTGCCGTTCGACGCGGCCTATGCGATCCTATTCAATTCTTATTATGTCGGCGTCGGCGAGCGCCATCCGCGCCACCAGCGCGGCATGCTGTCGCGTCCGTCGCTCGACCAGGTGCGTGCCTATCGCCGCCATGTCGACGCCGGAATGGCGCGGCTGATCGAGACGAATGGCTCCGAACTGGCCGAGCTGATCGAGCTTGGCCTGCAGCATGAGCAGCAGCATCAGGAATTGATCCTGATGGACATCAAGCATGTGCTGTCGTGCAATCCCCTCGATCCCATCTTCGCGGATTCGGCAACCGGTGTGCACGAGCCGCCGCCGCCGCGGGCCTGGTGGCAGCATCCCGGCGGGTTGTGCATGATCGGCCACGACGGGACCGGGTTCGCATTCGACAATGAAGGTCCTCGCCACCGGACATGGATCGAGCCTTATCGCATCGCCAACGGCCTCGTGACCGCCGGCGACTATATCGCGTTCCTCGACGACGGCGGCTACCGCCGGCCCGAGTTATGGCTGTCGGATGGCTGGGCGACCGTGCAGAGCGAAGGGTGGGAGGCGCCGCTCTACTGGCGCCGCGACGACACCGGCTGGAGCCAGTTCACGCTGGGCGGCCGTGCCGCGGTTCACCCCGACGAGCCGGTGCTCCACGTCAGCTATTATGAAGCCGATGCATTCGCGCGCTGGTCGAATTGCCGGCTGCCGACCGAGGCGGAGTGGGAGGTGGCGGTTGCCGCGGGCGGTCCGCGCCAGGTCGACAAGATCGCGTGGCAATGGACCAGCTCCCCCTATGTCGCCTACCCCGGCTTCAAGCCGTCCGAAGGTGCGGTCGGCGAATATAACGGCAAGTTCATGATCAATCAGATGGTGCTGCGCGGCGGATCGTCGGCCACGCCGACCGGCCACGCACGCCTCAGCTACCGCAATTTCTTCCCGCCGGCGGCGCGCTGGATGTTCTCCGGCATCCGGCTCGCCGACGATCCGGACTGACCCAGCGCTGCCGGCGAGGCCGAGGTCCGGCTTAGCGATCGTCCAGTGTGAAATGGGAATTCGGATTAAGGCTTTTCGGCTGCGCCTCGATCGAGAAAGTCTCGCTCCCCCCGCGGCCCGCCAACCACAAGGCGGCAAAGCTGACGGCGGCGGCGGCACTGAGGTAAACGCCGACCCAGAACAAACCGCCATTATCGGCGAGCCATTGCGAGATGATGGGGGCGAGCGCGCCGCCGAGAATGCCGCCGAGGGTAAACGCCACCGAGGCCCCGGTGTAGCGCACCTGCGGGGGGAAAAGGCCCGGCAGCCAGTCGCCGAGCGGTCCGTAGACAAAGCCCATCAGCAGCAAGGCGAGCGACAGGTAGAATAAGATCAGCACCAGAGATCCGCTGCCGAGGAAGGCCGACAGCAACAGGCCGACCGGGATCGTGCCGAGGCATCCCGCCATCAGGATCAGCCGCGGGTCATAGCGGTCCGACAACCAGCCGGAGAGGAGGATGCCGACCGCGAGGAACAGGATCGCGCCCAATTGCACGCTGAGGAAGGTCTCGCGCGGATAACCAAGCGTGGTCGTCCCGTAGCCGAGTGCGAAAGCGGTGGCGATGTAGAAGATCGCGAAGCAGGCGACGGCGGTGAAGGTGCCGGCCAAAGTCTCCCGCCAATGGTGGCGCATCAGCGTGGCGAGCGGAATGCGCGGCGGCGCCTTTTCGGCGATCGCGGCTTCGAAGGCGGGGGTTTCGGTGAGCTTGAGCCGAATCCACAGGCCGAGCGCTACCAGCACGGCACTGAGCAGGAACGGGATCCGCCAGCCCCATTCGCGAAACTCGTCGGCGGTCAAGGTCAACCCGAGGATCAGGAACAGGCCGTTGGCCGCGAGGAAGCCCACCGGCGCGCCGAGCTGCGGAAACATGCCGAAGCGCGCACGCCAACCGGGCGGCGCGTTCTCGACCGCGAGCAACGCCGCGCCGCCCCATTCGCCGCCGAGCCCGAGGCCCTGGCCGACACGCAGGATGCACAGCAAGAGCGGCGCGAGCCAGCCCGCGGTCTGATAGGTTGGAAGGAAGGCGATGGCAGTGGTCGAGCCGCCCATCAGCAGCAGCGAAGCGACGAGGGTCGACTTGCGGCCGATGCGGTCGCCGAAATGGCCGAACAGGCTGGCGCCGAGCGGACGGGCAAGGAAGGCAAGGCCGAAGCTGGCGTAGGAAGCGAGCAATTGCGCCGAGGCGGAACTCGCCGGAAAGAACAAGCGGCCGAACACCAGCGACGCCGCAGTCGCGTAGATATAGAAATCGTAGAATTCGATGCCGGTACCGACGAGGCTGGCGGTGAGCA
>JAQGLH010000202.1 GCA_028293005.1 Alphaproteobacteria bacterium | reverse complement strand
GGTGGATGATCAGGTTTCGCGCGCTGATCGCGGCGGTCACCGAATCGACGAGGAACGGCATGTCGTCGTTGACCACCGCGAGGCGCATGCGGCGCCGTCCGATCCGGCCGCCCACCGATTCGAGCTGCACGACCGGGACGCCGGACGCACGTTGCTCGGCGGCCGCGGCGACGAAGCGCGCCGCTTCGAGCGCTTCCTCCCCGTCGAGGCCAGCGACCTCGCCCGGCAATGCGCCGCCGACGAGGATCGTGCGAAATGTGTTCAGCAACGCGGCCGTGTCGTGCGGGGACTGGTCAGCGGCGGTGTCCGCTTCGCTGCTTTCGCCGTCCATAGTCTCCGCTCCCGGCGCCGGCGGCGGGAAGCGCCCACGGCTTTATCTGCGGCGTATATGGAACGCCGCAGGCGGTGCAGCAAGCGGAGGCGGGCAGCGGCTCACCGAGGAGCCGCGCATCAGGCTGTTCAGACGGTCGGCAGGCTCTTGCGGATCGCGCGGTCGAGCAGCGCGCCGTCGGCAGCAACCGGAGCCACCACGGCGAGCCTTCCGTCGGCCTCGCGCCGCGCGACGAGCAGCACGAACTCCCCGTCGTCATCGCCGGCACCGAGGTTGGCGCGGGACAGCTCGACATAGCCGAGCGGGTTCGCATCGCGCAGCAGCGCCTTGGCATTCTCCGCGGGATCGGCAACCGGCCGCGTGCGCCGTGCCTGACGCTCGGCGTGCACCACGGCTTTGAGGCCGCCGTCGAAGCGCTCGAGGAATTCGGCCATGCCGCCGAGGGCAAGCTCCTGGCGAAGGCCGTAAGACAAAGCGGCGGCGAATTCGGTGAGACGGCTCTTGTCGTAATGCGCGCCGAACACGAGCTTGACGACCGCGGTCATCGGTGCGCGATCCTGGGCCTTCAGCCCGGCGTCTTCGAGCAGCTCGGCATAATCCTCGGGGTCGTCGCGGGCCGCGAGCGCGAAATCATAGGCCTCGCCGAGCGCGCGGTAGAGCGCGGCGCGGCTGCGGCCTTCGGCGTTCTTGACCGCGTCCGCGCATTCGCGCGCGAGCGTCAGCCGGTCGCCGAGCCCGGCGTCGGGATCGAGGACGAGCGCGAGCAGATCGGGCTGATCGCGGTCATGATCCTCGGCTCGATCATCGCTCTCGTCGTAACGCACGCCAAGCTCGAGGCTGGTGTCGGGCGGAAGGAAGACCGGCGTCTGGATCGGTGCGCCCTGCTCGATCGGCAGCGCGTTCGGGCCGTCGGCCCAGACCGGGCTGGCATCGACTGCGGGCGTCCGTGCGATCGCCTGCTCGACCATCTGGCCGAGCTGCGCGGCGGTGCTGCTGTCGGCGAGCTCCTTCCAATTGATGACGCCGTAGATGAAATCGATCGTGTCGCCATCCGACGAAAAGGGCATCAATATGCCGCGGTACATGACGTTGATGCCGCTCGCGTTGACGAATTCTGCCTCGAAGCCGATCGGCGCGCAATTGGCGATGATCTGGAGATAATGATCGGTGAGGCGCGAGAGCAATGACCGGCTCGGCACGTCGCTGATCGTGCGGATGCCGTCGGGCAGCTCGCATTGCCGGCGAAGCGCGCGGCCGAGATAGGCGATCACCGGGTTGTCGGCGCCGGCGGTGAAGTCGAGCAGGACGCTGTTCGGGCCGAAGTCGTCGATATTCTGCGGCTCGAGATCCTCGATCGACGGATAGGCGCGGCCGCCGAGCAGCGACACCCAATAATTATAGGCGCGCACATGCATGCGCCGCTCGTCGAAACCGATTTCGGGCGGAGCCTCCATCACCGGCTCATCCTCC
Organism: Alphaproteobacteria bacterium; assembly: GCA_028293005.1. The sequence continues at coordinate 2,646 of JAQGLH010000202.1, read as the reverse complement.
GGACTGAGGCCGATGTCGGCCTCTTCGCCGAATGCCCTGACATTATCCATTTTTCGCTGTCCTTGCAGCATCGCGATCAGCGCCGACCCTGCACCGGACGTGGTTGAGAAAGCGTTAAGTTTTGCCGGCGGCCACGGAGCTTGTCTTTGCGCTGGGCCGCTGATAATGCGCCCGCCTTCCGGGAACGCCGCTTTAGCTCAGATGGTAGAGCACATCATTCGTAATGATGGGGTCGTGGGTTCGAGTCCCCCAAGCGGCACCACCGGGAAAAAGAGCCGTTTTCCCGGATGGTTGCGGGCCGGGAATAACCTTCGGTCCAGGCTTGGCATCAAAGAGTAAGCACGAGAACGCCTGCCGCGGACCAGTGCGGCGCCTGCGCCGCCGTGGCACCAGGGACTTGGGCGCCAATAGGTCCCCGGGCAGGGCTGCAAGCCCGAAGCGCTCGCTTTGCGGAGCACGTCGCGACCTTTGTCACCGACGAGCGTTCTACGATCTACATTCGGAGACCCAACCATGACCGCGACCCGAGGGCGCGTCGTTCGGACGCCTACCAAGCAGCAGCCCTACAAAGTGATCCTGGAGCACGCGCACAGTGAAGACACCGAGCATGCGGTCTCCACCGTGCGCGAGGGTGAGAACCTCATCAAAGCAAAGACGCCGCGGCCACCGAAGCGAGACAGGTCGCGGGACGCGGCCGCGGAGCCCAAGCTTCGGGACGAGTGAGCGACTGGCTGGCCAAGCCGATTTCCTTGCCGGGATCCGGGTGCCGCTGGTCCTCTGCGGGCGAGGCCGGCTCCCAGTGCAGCTCCAGCACTTCATCGTCGGCGACCTCGCTTGACACCCGCCGGGAGAGCGCCGACTGAAAACGAGTAAGGGCTGCCGCATTCCGGAAGCGCCGTGTCGCGCCTTCCTCCCGGCCGCCACAGACCGATGCGCGTACGGCGAGGAGCGTGGCAGGACCTCTCCGCCGTCCCACCCTGCCGCAGGAAACGATATGCACGCTTTCGTCTGGGGCAGGATGGCGCCCGTGGCCGCCGTCGCGCTGGTCCTCACCAATTTCTCTGCTCCGACGGCCTGGGGCGCGCCGAAAGCGAGAGCGACGGCAACACAGGCTTCACCGAGGGCGCGGAGCTTCCGCGAGCCTGCGTTTCCCGGGATCAACGCGGCTCTTGCGGCGGCACGGAAGGGCAACCCGGACGCGGCGGACTATCTCGCGAACGGATACGCAGAAGGATATGGCGTGACGAAGAACGCCAGCGAAGCCGGGCGATGGTGGGACGCCGGGACCGCGATCTATCGGGCGCGGGCCGGGCGCGGCGATGCCAAGGCCATGGACATTTTGGCCGACCGCTATGCGGACGCTTACGGCCGCTTCGCGGATAAAAAGGACAAGGCGGAGTCTGCGCGGTGGAGCAAAGCCGCCGTGGCAGGCTATCAGGCCGCCGCCGCCCGGGGCGATGCGAGCGCGATGGAGGAACTGGCCCGTCGCTATAGCAACGGGGATGGGGTGGAAGAGAGCGAGGAGGCCGTTGCAGGGTGGGAACATGCCGCTGCCATTGCTTATTTGAAGGGCGCCGAAGCGGGCAATATGAAGGCCATGGTCCGGCTGGCCGAGCTATACCGCACGGGAAGTGGCCCGGACGAGGACGACAGCGGAGCGGCGAAATGGGATCGAGCCGCTGCGGCCAAAGGCAGCACCTATGCGATGCTGCGGCTGGCTGCAGACTATGATGCTACAAATAATGCCGCGGAGGCAACGCGGTGGACTCGCATGGCCGCGGACGCTGGAGAACGCGGCGCGATGTATCGGCTGGCTCTCGACTATGACATCGGCCGCCATGGCGCGACGAAGAGCGCCGCGCTCGCCACAGGCTGGTATCAGAAGGCAGCTCGGCAGGGTCATGCGGCAGCGATCATGGCGCTGCGCGATGCCCATTTCCGATCGGCTATCGCGAACGCGACCGCGCGACCCGCTGAGGCCGACGGGCATCGCGAAGGGCCGGGGAGCCGCTGCACTCATTTCCGAGACAGCGGCAACATGATGTTCAACGACCCGCCTGTCGTAGCGCTTGAACTGGCTTCAGCCCGACCAAGCGGCAGCGGGACGGAAGCGAAATTGAGCGCGGTCGCCGCGGATCCCGACGGCTATACGATGCTTTACACCTACTCGGTGACCGGGGGAAAGGTGACGGGTGACGGCGCCCAAGTGACGTGGATGCTCACCACGCCCGGTACTTACACGGCTACGGTAGAGGCCGATGACGGCGCAGGCTGCGTATCCTCCGCTTCGCTCGGCTACACTTCCAAATAGCCGCAGGATTCGCGGCATATTTGGACATGGTGATCGGCATGCGGATCAACCGGACCACCAGCTTCAGCCGGAACGGCCTCCGTCGCGCCACGAGCTTTTGCCAAATAAGCCAAACGGCTTCCCGAACGTCATGTCGCGAGTATAGTCGCGGTCTTTTTCATCACAGCCATGGCAATTGAGGCCGGCTTTGCTATCACTCGCGCAGCAACGGCTTCGTCCAGGCGCCGGCGATAGTGCAACGGACAATTAATTTGGCGCAGCAGACACCGGTAAAGAGCATCCTGATCGCTGTTCCGAGCACGGGCGGCGTGATCAAGGCCAAGACCGCCGAAAGC